>CAKOSN010000034.1 GCA_934102255.1 uncultured Bacilli bacterium
TACTAAATTTTCTCTAGCATTCCAACCAAAATAAGAAGTTTCATTAAGAACCATTCTATTAGCCATATCTTACCTCCTATTATGATTTAATTTTACCATAAAAATTAAAAAGAAACACAAAAGTTATGCAAAAAAGTTTCTAATATGTAAAAAAATGTCTATATTAAATTTAGTTAATCATAAACCATTATTTTAAGTTAACCTATTTAATATAAACACTTTAATTTAATATAATTCTAAAATATTAATAATTTATATATTTATAATTTAAAAATTAAAATCATTTTTTCTATTTAGCATCATTAATATTTGCTTCCGTTATTTCTTCTTTACTTACTTCATCTTTTATTAAATTTAATATATCAACTAGATAATAAACAAAATGTTTTGGCAAATTACTTATTGGTAAAGTAATATAAACATTATTCAACATAGACCTAAATTGTATCTTAGGGCAAATATTATAAATTTGCATAAATAATTTATCAAACTTAAGTTTCTTCGTAAGATTTGCTGGAATTTCTAATTCAACAATTTTATTATTTTGAACAACTCTTTCTATATGTAAAGATAAAGCTAGTTTTTCAAACCATTCTTCGTACATATAAATCTTAATTTGTTCATTAATTTTACCAAAACGGTCTTCTAATTCCTTTTGGATTTCCATTAATTTATCAAAACTATCAATTTCATTAATTTTTTGATGAATTTCAATTTTTAATGACTCATCTGATACATAAGAATCACTAATGTGCGTATCTACATCAATTAAAGAATTATTAGATTTATCTTCGATTGGCTCTTCACCATTTAAACGTTTAACTTCATCATCAACCATTTTCATGTATAAATCAAGACCAACGGCATCAACAAACCCAGCTTGGTCGCTTCCTAGTATATCACCAGCACCACGTAAAGACAAATCACGCATAGCAATTCGGTAACCGCTACCTAATTCAGTAAATTCTTTGATAGCTTCCAAACGTTTAACGGCAATTTCATTTAACATCTTATCTTTACTATACATAAGATATGCATAAGCAATTTTTGAACTTCTACCAACACGTCCTCTAATCTGATATAACTGACTTAATCCAAAACGGTCTGCATCATAAATTATTAACGTGTTAGCATTTGATATATCAATTCCTGTTTCAATAATTGTCGTACATAGTAAAATATCATACTTATGGTCGATAAAATCTTGCATAACATCTTCCATTTGTGATTTATTCATTCTACCATGAGCAATTACTATTCTAGCTTCTGGTACTAAACGCTCTAGTTCATCTTTCTTACTTTCAATACTATCAATTCTATTATAAAGTACAAAAATTTGCCCATTACGCCCTAATTCTTTATAAATAGCATCCTTAACTACCATATCTTGTTCTTTTATAACATAAGTTTGAACTGGATATCTATTTACTGGGGCGGTATCAATAATCGATAAATCTCTTAAACCAGACATTGCCATTTTTAAAGTTCTAGGAATTGGGGTTGCTGAAAGTGTTAATACATTAACATCATTTTTATATTTTTTAATTTTTTCTTTATGAGTTACCCCAAATCTTTGCTCTTCATCAACTACAAGTAATCCTAAATTCTTATAACCAACATCATCACTTAACAAACGATGTGTTCCAAAAACTATATCTATAGTTCCTTTTTTTAAACCATCTATTATTCTTTCTGCTTCTTTTTTCGTTGTAAAACGATTTAATAAAGCAATCTCAACTGGAAAATTTTTAAATCTTTGTAATGCATTTTCGTATTGTTGATTACTTAAAATTGTAGTTGGACATAAATAAGCTACTTGAAAACCGTTAATGGCCGTCATAAACATAGCTCGAAAAGCTACTTCGGTTTTCCCAAATCCTACATCACCACACAACAAACGGTCCATTGGCACTTTATTTTCTAAATCTTTCTTCACATCAAGAAATGCTTTCTGCTGATCGATTGTAGGTTCATATTTAAAATCAGCATCAAACATAACAATTATTGGATCATCTTTAAACACTGGACCCGCTACTTTACTACGAGCAGCATATAATTTGATTAACTCTAAGGAAATATCATGAATCTTCTTTTGTAAAGCTTTTTTCGTTTTAGCCCAAGCTGTACCATTTAACTTACTTAAAACCGGTGCCACACCATCTTTTGAAGAGTACTTAAATATTGTACTAATTTTTTCAACTGGAACATAAATTTTATCATTATCAGCGTATATTATTTGTAAATAATCTTTAACTACACCATTCTTAGTTAAAGAAATAACGCCTTGATACTGTCCTATTCCGTGAATTGTATGAACAACATAGTCTCCAACTTGTAATTGGTCAAATCCTTTTATCTTTTTACCGATTTTGTAACTATTCTTGTATTTAATTTCGCGATTATTTATTTTCTCTATATCATACTCGCCAATAATAACGTATTTATCAAATTCAAAACCATTATTTATCTTCTTGTTTAAAATATTTACTCTTTCAACAAACAAGTGTTCTTCATCAACTACTCTAGTCACATGAAACATTTCTTTAATAAAATCAATTTCTGCTCTTCTAGATAAACAAAAAATTACTGTCTTTTTATCTTCTAATTTTTTATTTACAAATTCGCGTAATAATTGAAAATTAGAATTAAAATTATCTAAAGTATTACTCTGATAAACTATTGCACTATTTCTATTATTAACGAATTTATTAAGAAATATAACATTCTTTATATTAATATCTTCTAATTTAAACATTAAATCTTTATCGGTATCGTTTTCTTTTTTATAAGCTAAGATTTCCTCAGATAATTTTTCATATCCTAAATCTATTCCTTCCTTATCTATTTCAAATACCATTGGTGTATCCAAATAATCTAATATTGAACTCTTTACCGATGTTGCAATTTCTTGATAAGGAAGACAAGTTATTTCCTTTACTTCTTTAATAGACATCTGAGTATTTTCATCAAAGAAACGAATAGATTCTATCTCATTTCCAAAAAATTCTATTCTAATTGGATGTTCTTGTTCTATCAAAAACAAATCGATAACATATCCTCTAACTGCATATTCTCCAGTAGAAGTAACTAATGTATCTCTTTTATACCCAAAAGAATCTAAAACTTCTAAGATTTTATCTCGATTAATAGACATACCAGTTTGTAATTTAAATTCTAACTTATTAGCAGCCTTATAATCAGGAAGATATCTTAATAATCCCATTAAATTAGTTACAACTATTTTATGATTATTTTCTTTTAAAACATTAATAGTTTCTAACCTTTTTATTTTTAGTTCAGGAGAAATGGCAAGTGCTACTGAAGCCACAAAATCATCCATAGGAAACAAAAGACAATCGTCTGTATAAGTTGATATTGAATCAAAATATTTATTAGCTTCATATAAAGTATTAGTTAAAATTAAAATACTTTTATCAGTTTTTTGAAAATAATTAAAAATGCAAAAAATGTTCAACTCAGGAGTTAAACCAACTATTTCGCTTTCATTTTGATATTTAAAATAATTATTTAAAAATTCCATAATAATACCCTATCTATCTTCGGTTATAGTTTGCCATACAATAATTAATATCTTGAGAAATAAAATCATTTATAATATTATTAAATATTTGTGTTTTATTTTCAAATAATTTTAAGTCATCCTTATTAAAATGCCCTAGTACATAATCTTTTGTATCAACACTACGGTTGTGAGCAATACCAATTTTTAATCTTGGAATTTTTTGAGTTCCCAAACTATTTATTATTGATTTAATACCATTATGACCCCCAGCTGAACTATCATATTTTAAACGATACTGCATATATGGTAAATCTAAATCATCTTGAATTATTAAAACATCATCAATATTAATATCAAAATATTTAACATACTTAACAACACAATCTCCAGAAAGATTCATATATGTAAGCGGTTTTAAAAAAATAACTTTTTCGCCATTTACATTTTGTTGACAGTACATTCCATTAAATTTTTCTTTCCACAAATTATTTCCCGGGAAATAATTTAATACCATAAAACCAATATTATGTCTTGTATTTTCATATTCTTTACCAGGATTACCTAATCCAACAATTAATTTCATTTCTACTACTCCTTACTTAAAAATATTTTTATAAGTATTTCTATTTGAAATATTAAGCGGCGGATTAATTATTACACCGTCTGCGCCATTTTTAGTTGCCTTTATTAAAACCATAACAGCAGGTTTCTCAAAACTAGAGTAAACCAACTGTATTTTTTTTATGCTAAATTTATATTTATTTAAAATATTTATTATTTCCATTAATCGCTCAGGACGATGTACTAAGTATAAAGGTGCTCTATTTTTTAATAAATATTTTGCGGTCATAACAATTTGTTCTAAGTTAGTGGCAATTTCATGACGTGCGATTCTCTTACCTTCATCATCATTTAAATATGAACCTTCATTAATTTTAAAATATGGAGGATTACAAGTTATAGCATCTACAGTTTCAGGTAAAATATACTCTAAAGCTGTACTTAAATTATCATTAATTATTTTAATCTGATTTTCTAAATTATTCAACAAGACAGAATTGTAAGCAAGTGTTGAAACTTGTTTTTGTATTTCAAAACCAATTATTTGACTTTTATACTTAGTAGATAAAATTAAAGGTACAGCAGCATTGCCAGTACAAAAATCAACGATTAAATTACTGTTCCACCTTATATCTACAAATTCTGCCAAAAGAATACTATCGATAGAAAACTTAAACAAATTTTTAGCTTGGTATATTTTCATACCATAATCATATAAATCATTCTTTTCTATTTCCATTGTCTGCAACCTTAATCTCTTTTAATTCGTTATTTATATTAACTGTATATTTTAAATTTAAAACATCTTCACTTACTACTTTGCCAGTTCCATGTTCTGTTTCAACCATTTTTCCAACTTCTGGAAGCTGTTTGCGACATTCAGTATAATTATCATTTTCATAAGTTAAACAGCACATTAAACGACCACAAGCCCCATTTATCTTTGAAGGATTTAAAGCTAAACCTTGATTTTTAGCCATATTCATACTAATTGAATCTAGTTTATCTAAAAAACTAGTACAACACAAACGGCGACCACATGGGCCGATTCCGTCAATTAATTTAGCTTTATCACGAGCTCCTATTTGTCTTAATTCTACTCTTAACTTATATTTCCCAGCGATAGCTTTGGCAAGTTCACGAAAATCAACTCTTTCATCAGCTACAAACTGATATAATAAATGCTTATTATCTAAAGTTACATCTGCATTAACAAAATTCATATTTAACTTTAACTTGGATGCTTCTTGTTTTGCAAATTTTAACATGTCTTCACTTAATCGTAAATTTTTCAAATAATTATTATAATCTTTTTTATTTGCTTTCCTTATTATATATATATCATTTATTTCAATGTTATTTTTATTACTTATCGCATTAATTCTTCCATACTGTTCACCACGACTAGTCTTAACTACAACATTATCATTAACAAAATATTTCCCAGAATTAGACAAAGCATTAATAGTTTTTTTATCTTCAACTAATATTTGATAAATTTCATTCATTTAACTTCCTCATCTCTATCACAAAATAATCCAGCAATAGTTCTAAATTTACGTTTTGTTTTATCATTACCAATACTTTACGAACAATTTCTATTTGCAAAGTATATTTTTTTAATTTTTTATCCACAGAATTATTTCCCGGGAAATAATTTGCTTTTATTTTTTCCATTAATTGATGTAAAATTTCTATAAATAAATTATTTATTTCTTGTCTTGTTGTCAAAGTATTTAAAATTAACGTTTTATTCAATAAAAATGAGTCGTTATTTTCTATTTGTTCTAAATATTCAGTTGCTATTAAACTAATTTTTTCATCACTCTTACTTTTATCGTCATATATAAATTTTATATTCTGACAACGACTTATAATAGTATCCAACATTTTTTCTTTATTATTAGTTACTAAAAAACCAATAATGTGGTCTGTAGGTTCCTCCAAAAATTTAAGTATACTATTTGCTGAGGAAGCATTCATTAATTCAGCATTCATAACAACATAAGCATTATATTTTGAATAAACGGGTTTCATACTATATTTATCTTGTAATTCTTGTAATTGATTCTTTTTAATACTCATACCATCTGGTTCAATAATAGTTAGACTTGGTAAATTATTTAAATCAATTAATTTGCATAAATTACATTTAGTACAATTTTCACTATAATTTTCTGGACAATTAATGTATTTAATAAATAACTTAATATCATTTAAACATAAATCTAAATTATTAGTTTCAATTAAAAAAGCGTGAGATAGTCTTCCAATCTCATATTTATCAATTAAACTTTGTATCATTTTTAAACTACTCATACTTCATCTCCATACTATTATATTACAAAAAATTTTATTATTATTAAAGATATAATTCCAAAAGCTCCTAAAAAATAGGTTATCATTAAGTTAATATAATTAATAGGGATAATTATTCCTACATATTTTAACATAGTGTTTAATCCAAATAATAATAAAAAAGAAAAAATTAACTTTTTTAACACTTTAATAAAGTTACGCATTAAAATCACCAATTCAATATATGATATATAATTAAACTTTATGTAATGTTTTTTCTTTCGCTCAAAGCATTTAACAAAGTTAATTCATCTAAATAATCAATATCTACGCCCATAGGAATACCATAAGATAAACGAGATATTTTAACATTAGGATATTTTTCTAATATTTTCTTTAAATAAAGGGTTGTTGTTTCTCCTTCAATAGAAGGCTTTAAAGCAATAATCAATTCTACCTCAGGCATATTTTTAATTCTTTCTATTAACTCATATATATTAATATCCTCCGGTCCAATATCATCTATAGGAGAAATCAAGCCATTTAATACATGATATTTCCCATTAAATTTTCCTGTTTTTTCAAAAGCAAAAACACCTTTATAATCCTCTAAAACACATATTACATTATCTTCTCTAGCTTCACTCGAGCAAATTGGACAAATTTCTAATTCGGTTAAGCAACCACATTTTGGGCATGGATGTAATTTTAATTTTGCATTACACATTGCATCTGCAAAAGCACTAACATCATCAGTATTAATGTCTAAAAGTGCTAAAGCCATACGCTCCGCACTTTTTTCACCAATACCTGGTAATTTCTTAAAATATTCAATTAAATCCATTAATACTTTTGGATATATCATTAGAATAAACCATTAAACATACTGCCATATTGTCCCATTGCACTTTCCATAGCAGCATCAACTTGTTCCATAGCTTTATTTGTTGCAATTACTATCATGTCTTGTAAAATTTCTAAATCATCAGCAGCAACATTAGAAGAAAACTCTACTTTTTGTAATTCTTTTTTACCATTTACAGTAACTGTTACTAGTTCACTTGAACCAACAAAAGTTTTCTTTTCAACTTCTTCTTTCTTTTTCATAATATCTCTTTGCATTCTTTGGGCTTGTGCCATTAAATTTTGCATATTCATAATAAAATCTCCTTATTCTACTTTCTTATAATTATTTCCAAAAATTTCACTGGCTATTTTTTCTAGCTCGCTTTTATCTTCTTTTATAATTATATCATTATCTATTATCTCATATTTATAACCATTTTTGATATTATTTATATATTTATTTCGCTCTTGTTCCCATTTTTTTGGCGAAATAGCAACTAAATAATAATTACCATTGAAAAATAAATTAAAATCTTTCTCTAATGTTTTAATATTTTGATTTATTAAATCATTTGTTATATCTAAATTATTAGTCAATATGGCATACTTCTCTGAAGCTGCAACAATATTAGTATCAGCTAAATAAGATATCAGCGCTTTATTAGTATTACTTTCATAAATAACAAAATCATTCCATTTACTTTTTATACTTTTTAAATAATCCTTTTTAGCATTAACAAAAGTATTATTTATCCTAACATCAATGTCAAATTCAATGCCTTTGTTTTTTTCTTCAGCTTGATTTTCTTGGGAAATAATTGGTTGTTCTGTTACAGACACTGATACTTTAGGCTTTTCTTCCATAGGTTTAATTATCTCAACTTCTTTTTTACTGTCTGATAACTTTATAGGAATTTTATCCACAAAATTATTTCCCGGGAAATAATTTATATACTTTAAAAATACAATTTCCAACAAATCATAATAATTTGCACCATTTCTTTCTCCAGTTAATAATTTATTTAGCTCAAAAACTAAATTATACAAATTATCAAAATCTAATTTTCCATTATAATTATCTAACTTAATATCTATTAATATACTTTTTATTCTAGTAATGATTTTATCTATTAATACTTTTATATCAATACCGTTATTCTTTATTTCATTAATATAATCTATTAATTCTGCTACATTATTTGTTTCATAGTAGCTTAATAATTGATTTATCTTTTTATTTGAAATTCCACCAAAATTGACAATTACATCTTGAACGTCAATTTCTTCACCAGTTCCAGCAACTTGATCTAAAATACTTAAAGCATCTCTTAAACCACCATTAGACATCATAGCTATTTCTTTAATTGCTTCATCAGTTACATTTAACTTTTCCTCAGAACATACAAATTTTAATCTATTTTCAATATCTTGAAGAGAAATAGGTTTAAAATCAAATCTCTGACATCTTGATAATACTGTAATTGGAACACTTTGAATATCTGTAGTTGCTAATATAAATACAACATCTTTTGGTGGCTCTTCCAATGTTAATAGTAACGCATTAAAAGCACTTGTAGATAACATATGAAACTCATCTATAATATAGACTTTAATTTTCATACTGCTTGGTGCTAGCCTTACATTATTTATTATTTCTCTAATATCGTCTACCCCATTATTTGAAGCAGCATCTAACTCAATAATATCAGGACTACTCTCAAAGTTTACACAATTTTGACACTTATTGCATGGATTCCCGTCAACTGGATGTAAACAATTAATAGCTTTAGCAAATATTTTAGCACTACTAGTTTTACCTGTTCCTCTTGGTCCAGTAAATATGTAAGCATGAGCAAATTTATTATTTATTACGCTATTTTTCAATAATTTTTTTGTATATTCTTGACCTACTAAAGAATCAAAATCATGAGGTCTATATTTTCTATATAATACTTGATAATCCATAAAAACTCCTTGTTCCTTATTATATCATAATTAAATTTAATTATCTTATATTTTGGAAAAAATCACTAAATAACTTCGAATAATTTTCAATAAATTTTTCGTCAATTTTATCCATTTTTTTGCAATTTACTTGTTGATAACTTTTAGCTTCTTTACTGTCTAAAATATAGTATACTTCTGAAATTCTAGCTGCTTCTATTACTGCCTGACACATTTTGCAAGGCTTTAATGTAGTAAGCATAATGTACCCATCTAATCTAAAATCATTTAATTTTTTTTCAGCTTTAATTATAGCATTTATTTCAGCATGCCCCAAAACATAACCCTTTTTATGCCTATTATTATAGCCTGTAGCGATAATTTTGTCATTTTTAATTAAAATTGCCGATACAGGAATATCAGCGTTATTATAAGCTTTTAAAGCCAATTTATATAGCAATTTGAGATATTTTTCCATATTAAACTCCATAAAAAAAAGTGCACATAAGCATTGATAGTTATGGCTGCTGTATTCCTACCCTGACCAGGTTCCTATGTACTTATTGCACCTCTTAATATTACCATAAATCTTTAAAAGATACAACAAAAATCTACTATGTTTATCAATTATGTATTGGTATTTTCAAATCAAACCCAGAAAAACTGTGCATAACTTTTTGAAGACGTTTCACGTGAAACATTGGTAATATTAACTTTATTCTATTCAAATTATAAACAATTTTTAATGTTTCACGTGAAACATTAAAAATTGATTTCTATCTAAATAATATAAAAATCAAAATTAATTTTTTTAGGATTAATATTGGAAAATACATATCACAAATTTTAAAAAACAAAAATAAGAAAAAATTAAGCATATATATTTAATTTTATTAAATTGAAAACATTATATGATATTTATAATGCATCGTGTTAATAACAATGTTTCACGTGAAACATTGATTTTTTACAATCAAAAATAAATTATAACTTATTTTTTAACATTTTGAAATCAATCAATAAATAATAATCTTTTTTAAGTATCCACACGTTTTGTATGTTTCACGTGAAACATACAATTATTAAAAAGTGAAAAATTTTTTTCAACTAATTACAATTTATTTTTCAAAATAAAAAAGCAAACATTTTATTTATCAACAGTAATGTTTCACGTGAAACATTAAAAAATTATAAACAAAAAAACAATGTTTCACGTGAAACATTGTTTAATCATTAGTTTTATATAAAATTTAGTCTATATTGCTCTTATTAATTATTCGTTTTCAGAACTTAATTCATTATTTAGATTTTCTTCCTCTATTTGCTCTTCTGATTTAATCAATGTAATTGTTGATACTTTTTGACTATCTTTCAAGTTTATCAATCTAACGCCTTGAGTAATTCTTCCCAATACACTAATTTGACTAATTGGCATTCTCATTATCATACCGGAATTAGTTACGATTATTACATCATTCGCATCACCTATAACTTTAAAATCAGCAATTTTACCATTTTTCTCTGTTATATTTAGTGCTTTAACTCCTTTAGAGCCTCTTCGAGTTTGTCTAAAATCTGCAACTTTCGTTTGCTTACCATAACCGTTCTCAGTTACAAGTAAAATATTATCATCATTACTTACTACTTCAGCACCAACTACAATAGCATCATTTTCTAAATCAATGCCCTTAACGCCACTAGCAGTACGTCCCATATCTCTAATTTCGTCTTCAGTAAATTTAACCATACGACCTTCGCTAGAGCCAATCAAAACCATATCATTACCACTAGTCTTTTTAGCAGCAATTAATTCATCATTTTCCTTCAAAGTAATAGCAATTTTACCATTTTGACGTATATTTTCAAATTGAGTTAAATCTGTCTTTTTAATTATACCACATTTTGTTACAAATAGCAAGTATTTTTTATCATCGTTTGCAGAAATTTTAATTACGCTACTAATTCTTTCGTCCTTATCAATTTGTAATAAGTTAATTATTGGTAATCCTTTAGATTGACGACCAAATTGTGGAATTTCATAACCTTTTAATCTATATACTTTACCTTTATTAGTAAAGAATAATAAATAATCATGTGTTGATAAGTCTACTAAATGCTCTACAAAATCTTCTTCATTAGTAGTCATTCCTTTAACCCCAACACCACCACGATTTTGTGATTTAAAAGTATCACTCGTAGTTCTCTTAATATATCCTTTATTTGTTAAAGCTACAACTATATTCTCTTCTGGAATTAACGCTTCATCATCAATATAATCAATAGCAGTCATATCTATCTCAGTACGACGTTCATCAGCATATTTAGCTTTAATTTCTAGTAATTCTTGTTTAATAATGTCATAAATCTTCGCATCACTTGCTAAAATACCTTTTAATTCATCAATTAACTTCAATAAATCATTTAATTCTTCTTCGATTTTACTACGCTCTAATCCAGTTAATCTTCTTAACTTTAATTCTAATATAGATTCAGCTTGAACATCATCTAAATTGAATCTAGTCATCAATTCATGTTTAGCTGTATCATCATCTTTAGCATTTCTAATTATGTTAATAACTGCATCTAAATTATCTAAAGCTATCTTATAACCTTCTAAAATATGAACACGCTTTTCAGCTTTTTCTAAATCATATTTAGTTCTTCTATAAATAACTTCTCTTTGATAATCAATATATTTACTAATTATTTCTTTCAAGTTTAAAGTCTTTGGTAACCCTTGGTCTAACATTAAGAAAATAATGCCATAAGTAGTTTGTAAAGAAGTATGTTTATATAAATTATTTAACACTACATTAGCGTTTGCTTCCTTCTTTAAATGTACTACTAGCTTAATTTCTGTCAATGTTGATTCATCATGTAAATCAGTAATTCCTTCAAGTACTTTATCTCTTACTAATTCAGCAATTCTCTTTTGAAGTTCCATTTTTGTTACTTGATAAGGAATATCAGTAAATACTATTTGTTGCTTACCATTATGTTCTATAATTTCAGCATGAGCTCTAATAGTAATTGTACCACGACCAGTTTCATAAGCCTGTTTAATACCTCTATTACCTAAAATAGCAGCGCCTGTTGGAAAATCTGGACCTTTAATATACTTCATTAATCCTTCAACAGTAATATCATTATCATCAATATAAGCAACACAACCATCTATTACTTCTCCTAAATTATGAGGAGGAATATTTGTTGCCATACCTACAGCAATACCCATAGTACCATTTACTAAAATATTTGGAAATCTACTAGGAATTACAACTGGTTCTTTCTTTGTTTGGTCAAAGTTAGGAACAAAATCTACTGTATTCTTGTTGATATCTCTTAATAATTCTAAAGATATCTTTGATAATCTAGCTTCTGTATAACGATAAGCAGCAGCGCCATATCCATCTACTGAACCAAAGTTACCATGACCATCAACTAATGGATGACGATAACTAAAGTCTTGAGCCATTCTTACCATTGCATCATAAACTGACGTATCACCATGTGGATGATATTTACCTAAAACAGCACCAACTGTTGTTGCACTCTTACGGAATGCTTTATCAGGAGTCAAACCATCTTCATACATTGTGTATAAAATACGACGATGTACTGGTTTTAAACCATCTCTTAAATCTGGTAAAGCACGAGCAATAATTACATCCATTGCATAGTTAATGAAGGAATCTTTCATTACATTAACAACATTTTTTGTATCTTTATTATCCATGATATACCTCCTAATAATCTAAGTTTGAAGCAAAATGGGCATTTTCTTCAATAAACTTTCTTCTAGGTTCTACTTCTTCACCCATTAATAAACTAAATATTCCATCAGCTTCCATTGCTTCATCTAGCTTTACTTGAATTAATGTTCTGTTGTTGATATCCATTGTAGTCGCACATAATTCTTCTGGATCCATTTCACCAAGTCCCTTGTTACGTGCAACATCAAATTTAACATTGGCAGGTAATGTCTTTAAGAACTCATCGCGTTCAGCATCTGTTAATACGTAGTGGAAGTTTTTACCCCATGATACCTTATATAATGGTGGTTGAGCAATATAAATATGTCCAGTCTCAACTAATGGTCTAAAGAAACGATAGAACAAAGTTAAAAGTAAAATTCTAATATGGTCGCCATCTACATCCGCATCAGTCATAATAATGATTTTATCATATCTTAATTTAGAAATATCAAAATCTTCACCAATACCAGTACCAAATGCTGTAATCATACTTCTGATTTCTTCATTTGAAAGTGCTCTATCTAATCTCGCCTTTTCAACATTTAAGATTTTTCCTCTTAAAGGTAAAACAGCTTGCGTCTTAGAATTTCTACCACCGATAGCAGAGCCGCCGGCTGAATCTCCCTCGACGATAAAGATTTCACATTCACTAGGATTTTTACTTGTACAATCAGTTAGTTTTCCCCATTGATTAGATAAGTCTAAACCACCTTTTGTTTGTCTTTGTAACTCTCTAGCCTTTTTAGCAGCCATTCTAGCGCGAGATGCTGTCAATGATTTTTCTATAATCTTTTTAGCTATTTCAGGATTTTCCATTAGATATCTTTCGAAGCCATTACTAAACACATCATCAGCAATTTTACGAACTTCCATATTACCCAGTTTTGTCTTAGTTTGGCCTTCAAATTGAGGGTCTGGATGTTTACAAGAAATAATCATTGTTAAGCCTTCACGAACATCTTCACCAGTTAATGGGTCAGCCTTTTCACTTAACATTTTATTGTTACGGGCATAATTGTTAATAATTCTCGTTAAAGCTCTCTTAACACCATCTTCATGAGTTCCACCTTCATGTGTATGAATATTATTAGTATAAGAATATAAAGCCTCATTATATCCATCATTGTATTGCATAGCAACTTCAATTAAAATGTTATCTTCTCGACCTTCAACATAAATTACATCATCATGTAAAGGTGTTTTATTTTTATTTAACATTTTAACAAATTCAATAATTCCACCTTGATACAAGAATTCATCTTTTTTATTGTCTTCTCTATCATCCATTAGAATTATTCTTAAGCCTTTATTTAAGAAAGCAATTTCTTGTAGTCGTTTGGCTAGAGTAGCATAATTATAAACTGTAGTTTCTCTAAATATTTCTGGGTCAGCCTTAAATCTTACTGTTGAACCTGTACGGTTAATATCACAATCACCTATAATTTTTAAAGGTTCTACCGAATGTCCACCATTTTCAAATTTTTGATAATAAATGTGGCCATCACGATAAATTGTAACTTCAAGCCATGTTGATAAAGCATTGACAACAGATGCACCTACTCCATGTAAACCACCAGATACTTTATATCCGCCTCCACCGAATTTACCACCAGCATGTAATACAGTAAAAATTGTTTCAACAGTTGATAAACCGGTTTTCTTGTTCATACCAGTTGGAATACCACGACCATCATCACGAACAGTAATTATATTTCCTTTTTCAACAATTACTTCAATATCATCACAATATCCAGCTAAAGCCTCATCAACAGCATTATCAACAATTTCCCAAACTAAATGATGAAGTCCAGCCTCACCAGTTGTACCGATATACATACCAGGTCGTTTACGAACAGCTTCTAATCCTTCTAAAACTTGAATATCATTATCATTATAATCTTCATGTCCTAATTCTCTCATATATCCTCCCTTATTTCACCAAAAGCACAATTAAAAATTTTATTGTTTTTATTTTTAATATCATTTGGTAATTTATTTAAATCAGTAACAGTAATAAATATTTGTAAATCCTTATCAATAACTTCTAAAATATTATTAATTTTTTCATTATCTAACTCACTAAACAAGTCATCTAATATTAAAATAGGTTTAATATTTCGTTTATTTCTAAACAATTCTATTAAAGAAAGTTTATAAGCAATAATTGCATTTTTTTGTTGACCTTGCGAAGCATAATCTTTTAAAGATTCACTTTCAAAGCAAAATGAATAATCATCTTTATGAACACCCAGAGTTGTATTACCAAGAAGCATGTCTTTATTTTTAAGACCATTATACATTTTCTTTAACTTTTCCTGATTTTTGTCCTTTAAATCTGACTGGTATTTAATTTTTAAAGTACCAATACCACTTATTCTACCATAGAAATCACCAATATACTTATTAATCTGGTCAATAAACTTGGCTCTCTTTTCATATATTTTCAAGCCATAATCAATCAATTTATCAGTTAATATATCTAAATAGACTTGCGATTTATTAGCATTTGCATACATAACTTTAAGATAAGCATTTCTCTGTTTCAAAACTTTTTCATAATCGTTAAGTAAATTAACAAATTCATTATCAAACTGTGACATATCAATATTAAGGTTATCTCTTCTTATACTAGGTGAATCTTTAATTACTTTTAAACTATCTGGATGAAATAATACAATATTTACCTTAGCTATATAATCACTTAACTTATTCTGACGATGACTATCAATTTTTGCAACTTTGCCATCACCTGAAATAGTAAGTTGATACTCTTTATTTATATTATCAAAAACTACCCCTGATATTTTTGTCAAGTTCTTATCTTTCATTACTAATACTTTATCTGTAC
This sequence comes from uncultured Bacilli bacterium, assembly GCA_934102255.1. Classification (GTDB taxonomy): domain Bacteria; phylum Bacillota_I; class Bacilli_A; order RF39; family UBA660; genus CAG-605. Next base: position 15,776 of record CAKOSN010000034.1, read on the forward strand.
TTGAACGAAAAGATTTTGTTAATCCCAAGACATATATTGCTTCAATTAAATTAGTCTTGCCACTACCATTCTTACCATATATAACATTAATATTTGGCGAAAACGATAAAGTTAAATGATTATAGTTTCTAAAATTAAGTAACTTTAGATTGACTATTCGCATTTAAAGTGCCTCTTTCTAAATTATAGTAAAATAATAGGCATATTAGTACCCATATACCTACTTAAATTATATCATAAATTTAGCACATTTTACAGCCTATTTTCTTTATTTTGCCAATTTTCTTAGGGTGTTAACCATTTTTAATTTGGTAGCACGCATATATTGATTTTCAAATATTCCATAGGAAATATTTAAAAGTATTTTTTGTCCATTTTTAAATAATACTTCCGTATCATATCCACTTCTTTTATAAGTTAAAACGTTATTAAAACATACCCATGAGCATTCTCTAATTCTTGGTGAACACATTGGAAAGAATATCAATTCCATACTTCCTTCAACAATAACCGGTACTTTATGTTTAATTCCTAACAAACTCATCGAACCCTTTTGACGACCTTCTAAAGTTGAACCAAAATACTCACAACCATATTTAATAATGTTAGTCGGTGTATCTTCTAGTTTTAACACTTTATCCTGTTCATAAATCCTTGTTAAAACTCTACCTTTATCATCTTTAACCCCTTCTAAAAATAATGTATCTTCATTAATTGAATATAATTCTTTCATAAAATTTCCCCCTTTTTTAATGAATTGTTGAGTAGTATAGCAACTTCTTTTGTCGAATTTTGTCAAATTTTGTCGAATTGGTAAAAAAAGGCAATTTTTGGTCCTAAAATTTCAACTAAATCTAAAAATTAAGCTAATATCACTAGCCAAAGTTTAAATATCTAATTAATTATCCAACAAAAAAAGAACTGAATTTCTTCAGCCCTCTATTCAAATATTCAACTAGCTTAGTAAGTTTTAATAGGTAAAATTAATTGAATTAAAGTTTCATCTTCTGTTGACTTAATAACAATAGGTTTAATATCACCATTTAATAAAATCATAATCTTTTCATCTTTAAATGTCTTTAAAGCTTCTAACATATATTTAGCACTAAATGAAATAGAAATATCATTTTCAACATTGCATTCAACATCGATAGTCTCTTCTACTTTACCAATTTCACTAGCATAAGAATTAATAATTAACTTTTTACCAGATAATGTCATCTTAACAATGTTTTTATCCTTACTTTGTGTAACTAGAGAAGCACGGTCAATAGCATTATAAAAATCATTTAAATTAGTACTCATCATATATTCAAAGTTAGTTGGAATTAAATTATTAGTATTAGGGTAATTACCAGCAAGTAGATTACTTTGGAAAATTATATTTTTATATTTAAACAATACTTTATTACTAAATACATGTAATTCCATATCTACATCATCATTAATAATCTTATCAAGTTCTAAAACATTTTTACCAGGTATTACCATATTAACATCATTATCACTAACACCGTTTAAAGTCACTGTTTTCTTAGCAAGACGATATGAGTCAGTAGCAATACATTCTAAAATATCCCCAGTAATTTTAAAGTTCAAACCAGTAAGAAGTGGTCTTAATTCTTGAGTTGAAATAGCAAAGGCAGTTTGACTAACAATACTCTTAAATAACATACTATTAATATAGATAGGAGTTTTATGTTCTTCTAAATCAATTTGTGGATACTCACTTGAATCTAAACAATTCAAACTACATTCACTTGAACCACTAGTTAGTTTAATTTTTAAACCGTCTACTACTTCAAAATCAATAATATCACTAGGCATTTTTCTAATAATATCAACAATAAATTTACTTTGAATAATAATATTTCCTAAAGCTTCAACATTTTTAATATCTTTCTTTTCAATAAATGACTTAATTGTAAGTTCACTATCACTTGCTGTTAAATAAAGCCCTTCCTCAGTCATTTCAAACTTAATTCCATTTAAAACAGGAATAACATTTTTAGTAGATATTGCTCTAGCAACATTCATTAAATTTTCTAAAATTACATTTTTATCGATTGTAAATTTCATATACTTTCTCTCTTTCTTTATATATATTAAATTTTTGTTTTTATTTCATTTATAATTTCTTGTAATTGTTTATTATCCTTTAAATCTTCTTCTATTTTATCGCAAGCATGAATAACAGTAGAATGGTCGCGTCCTCCAAACTCTAAACCAATTCTTGGAAATGACTCATTTGTCATAATACGTGCCATATACATTCCAAGCATCCTTGGATATGCAATATTTTTTGATTTTTTCTTTCCTTTTAAGGCTTCAACTGTTATTCCATAATAATCAGCAACAGCTTTTTGTACAACAGTTATATTACTTATTGAATATATATTGTTATTTACATAATCGCCTAAAGCTTCCATTGCAAATTCTAAAGTAATATTAGGCGGCGCATAAACAGCAGTATAGGCTTGTAATCTATTAATTGCCCCTTCAATCTCACGTACATCTGTATCACATGAATTAGCAATATAATTAATAACATCATCATTCATCATTGTGGATAAATTCAAATATCTTATCTTATCCCTAATTATACGACAGCGTAATTCATAATCAGGAGGATATATATCAACAGGAAGCCCCCAAGTAAAACGACTTCTTAAACGTTCTTCTAAAAGTTTTAAATCTTCTGGGGAACGGTCTGATGTAATTATTATTTGTTTATTCTTATCATGTAACTCATTAAATGTATGAAAGAAACCCTGCTGCGTCTTTTCAGCGCCAACTAAAAACTGAATATCATCGATAAGCAAAACATCAACATCACGATACTTATTTTTGAAATATTCAGCTCTTTCAAAAGAATTATCATTTGTACCACCAGCAATATTAGTATAATCATCTTTAAAACTATCACTTGTTGTGTATAAAACCTTCAAATTAGAATGTTCAGTTATGTAATTTCCTATCGCATGCATCAAATGAGTCTTACCAACGCCACTTTTGCCATACATAAATAAAGGATTATATATTTTTCCTGGTGCTTCAGCAACCGCTATAGCAGCCGTCTTCGCAAATTTATTTGTATCTCCCGTTACAAAATTATCAAATGTAAATTCCTTTTTTAAATTCGTCACAAATACTTCTTCGTTTGTTTTTTTAGATTTAGTCTTATCATCACTTTTTTCTTTAGTTGCTTGTAAATCTTCTAAAACATACACAAGTTCAAAAGTATTACCAGTTAGTTCTTGTAATGTTTCTTCAATTACTTGATGCCAACTTGTTTCCAAAGTCGTTTTATGCACACCCATAGGTACTTGAATGATAATTTTGTTATCTTTAGTATTAAGTTCTTGCAATTTTAACGGTTTAAACCATGTATTAAAGGAAATAGGATTCATTTTTTCTTGCATTGCTGAAAGAAATTTATCCCATAATTCCTCGGATTTCAAAATTATCACCCCACTCATAACCAATAATCAACACCTATTTTATAACATCCTAAAACTTTAGTAAAGAATTTTTTCACTATTTTGACAATTAAAGTTATCCACAGATTTATCCACAAGTTATCAACAACTTATCCACAGGTTATCCACAGATTTTTTCCCAGAAGTCTGGGAAATTTTTGAGTTATCCACAGTTTTGCCATTTTTTTATTATAAACATGTGGATAACTTGGTTAGTAATACCTGTTGATAATGTGGATAACTAGATTTTTTCCAGTATTTATAAGGGTTCGCGCCTGTTGATAACTACCAAAAAATCCACAATTTTTAGACAAAACTGTGGATAACTTCCAACTTGACACTAAAACTTGACACTTTTTTTAAGCTGTTTTTCACCTAAATTTACTAATTTTTTGAGTTGTAAACAGCTAAAATTTAAGTTATCCACACCTTAACTGTGGATAAATCAAAAGTTATCCACACCTAAAAACAGTTATTTTTTGGCGTACTTCTGGACTTTTTTAAAAAGTTATCCACATATCCACAGTATTATGATGATGAATATATAAATAATAATAATAATAAAAGAAGTTATCCACACTCATTCACAATTTAAAAAAACAAAAAATCTAACATTTAAAAATTTACAAAATCAGCACTTTTCAGGAGGGGTAGTTGTAGGAAGCAATAATAATCACGTTAGTGTAGAATAAGTGTGGAGATTTTTGCTCCAAATTGAGTTATAATATATCTTGATTTTATGATAATATGGTTA
>CAKOSN010000035.1 GCA_934102255.1 uncultured Bacilli bacterium
TTATATTTTTAGTTTGGGCATTAATGTATTTAGCGTTGGAAATGACAGCACTTCTGCTCTTGACATAATTAGCACATCTACCACAGATAGTAAAGTTGGTAATCATAAAAAAGTAATAAATAATGGCTTGACATACTACTTACCTGATTTATTTGCTGGTGGCGAAGATAATTTAAATTTAATCAAATTTTCAGAAGATGCTACCGTTCTTTACAAAAACGTAACTAACAATACAGAGTATGACAGTATTGGTTATATGATTAAAAATGGTAAAACATGGTTGCATTCTCAATATATATCTAATAAATATGTTATTCCTATGATACAATTTACGCTTGGACAACTATAATTATTTATGATTTAAAAAAGCAAAATTTCATAGAACATATTACTCTATGAAAGCCCAAAATCGACACTATTTTTAACTTATACATTAAATATATCACAGTTTTTCGGCTTTTAAAAGAGTATTTTTTCTACGATTATAGTCATTTTTATGGTCAAATAAATTTGACTTAAAGCCAGTAAATATAGGGCTTTGTCAAATAATTTATAGTCAAACATTTATGCTCTATTGTGGTCAAAATTCATGGTCAAATTTTTTCAATCCTCAGTAAACACTGACTTTGCAAGCCATTTTTCATAGAGTAATATGCTCTATGAAACCGAAAATACGTCAAATGAGGAGTTTTTTAGATGAAAAAGAAATATTTTTTTACTATATCTATAATTATTTTAGGTATACTTACTTTATTAAAAATTAATGTTAAAAATAATAATACTCTAGCGGTTTATATTGATAATGAGTTAAAGGATAATATTCCTAGTAAAACCGATAATCTTTATATTAATAAGATTGATTGCGATAATGATACAACCGCTACTTGGGATAATGATAATTGGGGATTATTTATAAGTAATCTTTCTAAAAAGGCTAAATGTAATTTGTATTTTAGCCATGATAATGAAAAACCTTATTGGCAAATTGAAAGTGTTGAAAAAGCAAATGTTTTATCTACTGATATTTTTGAATTTAAAATTTCTGGCATCGATTCTTTGGGTAATGTCGCTTCTAATCTTGATGTTAGTAATTTATCTTTCTATGTTAATGATGAATTAGAAAGTCCGATTAAAGTTGAACTTACTAAGTTAGAAGAATTAAATAAAAAGATAACCTACTCTATAAAGGTCCACATGGTTGGAGGAGCCGGTAATCTTAAAGTTAAAATCAGTAGTGGTACTTTAACTGATACTAGTAATAATCAAAATGATGAAATCACTTTAGATACTGGTATCGTGGTAAGTAAAAATCCGGCGAAAATATTTCTATATTCTGACTCTAGACATGCAGGAATAGTTTTAAATGAGCACATCCAAATATTAAAAAATAAATATAAAAAAGTAGAAAACAGTAGCGACTTAAGCGCTTTTAATGAAACAGATTATGATTTAATTATTTTTGACTTTGATGGTTGGAGCGTTCCTATTGAAGTTAATAATTTATCAAATATTAATATAATTAGTTACGGAAATGATACTAATTCAAGCATTAAAATAATTGAAAGTAGCACAGAATCAAAATCTGGAGTAGGAAAATCGAAGTTAATAGCCAAAAACTCATTAACAAACTATCTTGACGAAACAATTCCGGGTGATGGTGATTTTCAGAATCTAATAAAATTTTCTAATAATGTAACTGTATTATACCAAAATGAAACTAATAATATAACTTATGATTCAATAGGATACTTCAGAAATAATGACTATACCTGGTTTCACTATCAACTATACGGCTTGCTTGATAATCAAAATTTAATCATCCCAATCATCCAATTTACCCTAGGCGAATTAAAATAACTAAAAAACTATTGCTAAATTAAATGAATTAGAGTATCTTATACTATATCTTATAAACATAATAAGTCTTAATAGTTATTTTCATTATTATATATAGTCAAATTTTAACAAAAAAGAGGTTTAGTAGTAATAACGATATTACACTAAAGCCTCTTTTAAATCACTAATTTCTATATAATTATTAGTCTTATATATTTTATCATTTATCTTAATATAAAGACTATATTTACCACTTAAACCTTCTTTATTAATATATCTCGTAATATTAATACCCTCATTAGTTTCTTCTTCTGTAAAGATATCTACACATAAGGCTGTATAAGGTTTCTTACTTATTACTTGATCATAATAATTATTAGTAAAACCTTTTCTTAAGATAAAACTAACATTTTCCCCTTTTTTAAACTTACCACTAATTACTAGTCTATCTTCTTCATTAGTTAAAGTAATATTACGGTTATTATAATCATCATCTATTTCTACTGTTTTAATAAATTTATTATCTTTTTTACTTACCTTTGTTTCTCCTAGGCTACCTAGTCTTTTGCCTAAAGTGTTTTCATAATCATCTTTTGTATAAAGACTTAATTTTTCTACACGATAATTATTTGTTGGTAATACTAACTCAAAGATAACCTTATCATTTAATAATTCCACAGTATCGCTTTTTAAAGTAGTGTTACTAGAGAAACCGGCTGGTTGATTGGAATTTTTACCATCTACATAAACAATACCCCCCGAATGAATTAGATAATGGTTCTTACTTAAATAATCTACATCACTAATATATGGTGAATAAAAACTACTGCCTCTTTCTTTACCATATTCATATACTTGTTCAATAGTCATTTTATCAGTATCTATTTTATACATGACTCCTCTAGAATAACTGTTAGATGCCTCAACATATTTAGAACTATCTTTACTTTTATTATTGCCATTATCAAAGATAAAGACATAACCTTCGGGGGTAATCATGGCAGCATGTTGAGACCATTGCCATTCAAAGTCTTTTCCTACTGGAGTAAAAAAATACTTTTGATATTCACTACTCCAATTAGTAGAATCCCCTATTATCCAATTTAACTTTCCAGATGTATAATCAATATTAATAACCGCATCTTGATGTCTTCCGGATAAAGTTATACTATTAGTAGACTCATCATACCACACTGAATTATTATGAAACCAATCATAATTACTCCAGTTTTCACTTTTACCATCTTCCATATTTAAAACGTCTTTTAAATCCCAAGTTTTAACAATATTGCCCGTAGTTCTATCAAGTTCGACAATATAATCCTCAACCGTACCAGCCTCATTATTAAAATCATCACTTGCTACTAATAAATTACCATTAGGTAGTTCAAAATAATCATGGTGGTAACCGCCTTTTAGCGAGTATTCATTATAAATATGACCTAAAAGATCTATTTCATATAAACCTGTCATATAATATGGACTATTGACTAGTCTTTCTGTACTAACCATCATATGCCCATTTTTAAGTCTAGTATTATCCCAAACAGCATTATTAGATAAATACCAACGAACATCACCATTAACATCATAAGCACAAGTATATCCCTTACTAGATGGGGTGAAGAAATATAAATCATTAGTTAATTTACTACTATCTTTTTTTACACTAGTTGGTAAAACAAAATCATCTGGTAATTTATCCGTTTGAATCTCTACTTGTTTAGTAATTTTCTTACCATCACTTAAAGTATAACTAATATCTACTTTATTATTATAATCAGCATATAACCCATATATAGGTAAATAATGTTTAGTATTCTTAGCAAACTCAGTTTCAATAGTAGTAAGTTTATCTTTACCTTCAATAGTTACTTTTGGACTTACCTCTTCTTCAGTTTCAAAAAGAATTAAAGCTGTTAGAGGTGAAGCATCATAAGGATCTAATAAAACATTTGGATTATCAATAGTATAACCATTAGTCTTTATAGTCTTCTCTATTTCATTTTGTTTAGTAACTAAAGAGGCCGTTAAATCTATCTCATTTTTAGCTCTTAAATTGTTATAGGAGTAGAATATACTTCCTAAGATTATTAGTACTATAATACTAATTATAATCGTAATTATTTTTTTATTTTTGTTCTTTCTTTGCATAATTTTATCACCTGATACCACTTTACCGAAAAATAGTAAATATTTAAATAACTTCTAAGTTGAATTAACTAAACTTACGGTTGAGTTATTATTTTAGAGTTAACTAATTGTTTTCTAATCATATATAGATTTTAAAGAAAGCAAACAAAAAAAGGCTCGAAGCCTTTAATATATTGAAGAAAAATTTTTAAGTAATAATATACTTTTTTATAAAACTATTTTTTTAATCTAACCCTTAATTTAGGATTTTTAGTTTTTTCCAAGTTAAAATCAATACTTAAAACAAGAGCACCACTGTATAGAGAGTCCTTAGAATATGAAATATAATCTGATACACTTTCACAAGGGCCAAAATCCGCTAATTCTACTATATAACCAATATCCTTCATTTTTCGAATAAATTTATTGAAATCAACAATGGCAAATATATGCTTTTTACTAAAATTTTCTATCTTTTCCCAGCGGTCAGGATATTTATAATGTATATTACTATCATATCCCAAGCTAATAAAGTTACCGTCTTTGTCATAATAACCACTATCTAAATTAAAGAATTCAAAATCAATGGGAATATATTCTAAGCAAGAATTAGCTAGTATAAGCTCATCCTGTTCTTCTCTTGAGTCTATATCTAATAACTTATAAGCGCAATCTGCATCACACAATAAAGAAAACGTAAAACTAGCAAATTTAAGTACATCAAACTGCTGATTCATTGCAACAAGTTCTCTAATAATATCTTTAGCAAAATTTTCAAATTGTTCAATAAAACCGTCTGTATCTTCTAATCTTTTAATTTCTAAAAGAGTCTTTCTGCCAAATTCAGGATTATAATAGAATCCACTCTCAGAACTAAAAAGTCCATACTTTTTAGCTTTCTGTTCTGATTCTTCACTTTCTAATTTTAATTCTTTTTTTCTTTCTAATTCTAATTCTTTTTTTAATTTTAATAAATCTTCTTTCATTTAACATTCACCTATCTTAGCTGTAAATTTAATCTCTTAAACTTCGAACCAGTAATTTCAAATATACACTGGCATTAAGAATTAATGGTGTTATCATATCATATATTTAAATTGCCTGTCAATTTTTAATAAACATTGAATTTTTTTCAAAATGTGGTGATAAAGACAAATATTTACATAAAATAAAAAGCCCTATAAAGGACTTAAATATCAAATTGGTAGTCTGTATGGAATTCGAATCCATGAATGTTGCCTTGAGAGGGCAATGTGTTAAGCCACTTCACCAACAGACCATGTATCACTTGCAACTATTTAATGATACCATAATTATTTAGTTTTGCCTAGTATTTTTCACATAATTTCCTATTTTTCTGCATTAGGTAAAACGATTATAATTTCTTTTTTATTTAGTTTTCTAACTTAAAATGCGTTTGGGTGGGTGGTGGGAAGTAATTACTATTTACGTCTAATAGTAATTTTATCTGAATCTTTTAAACTACCAATTAACATAGTTGAGTTAGGATTATGTAATTTTCTATTTTTTAAAACATCCTCTTCTTTAAAATTAGCATAACAATATTTACAAAAATGAGGACAAGTATTAAAAACACCAATATCAACAATATTTACGCAGTTACATAATCCTTCTTTTCTAGCCTTCCAGTTTGGGTATTTTTTACCAGTTAACATATAAGCAAGTTCATGTGATAAACATACTTCTTCATCAAAACCATATTCGCTTAAATTTCTTTTTTCAAAACAAGTATGCACTCTTATGTTATGTTCATGACATACTTTAGAAACATTTTCTCCTAAGGCCTTATAATCACTCTCTTTAAACTCACGGTAATTTAGGGCATATTCATTCTTTCTAACATTTTTATAATCATCAATAAAAGATATAATTATTTTTTCAATATAACCGTCTAAAACTTCGGCTAATTTTTTTATAGCTTTAATATGATAATCTACAGTATATTTATCATTAAGAAATATAGGGTCATATCTAACATAGACATTTCTTTTTCCTAAAATCTTACTTATTTCTTTTATATCTTTAATTATCTCTTTTTTATCTTTAACATTTACTTCAATATCTTTATGATAACCGGTTAATGTTACATGAAAAAGAATCGGTTTTTTTATATCTTTTAGATAAGGAATAATAGGTCGAGGATTTTTAGTACAGAAGACTATAGCATCAACATCCGAAAAGTAGATTCTACTTACTTGAGATTCATTAAAAGGATTTCTAACATCAACGAATCCTTCTTTTAAACGATTAATAAACCAGGGTGTATAAAAGGCCACTATATCGGTCCTTCCACTAACATTAAGTATCAAGAGAATCTTCCTTTCTTTTTATATTTTATATTTCTTATTTTAAGTTTTTTACATAGTCATTAATAGTATCGCTTATTATTTCTAGTGTCTTATTATCTTCTAGAGTATAAATGCTTCCTAAATCAGTATCTTCTTTAAAATTTACTTCGGAAATTAAAAACTTAGCAATTACTTTTTTAGTTACTGGAGGATTTATAACATTTCCTAAAATAATATCATCAAAGCCTCTTGGTGTATCTAAAAGATAAATATTTTTATTAGTAATAACTATACTAAGTCCTAAGGTTTTACCATTTACTATTACTTTCGCGTTATCATCTATTATTTTTATTTCTTCATTTTTTTCTAAATCTAAATCGTACATAAGTACCTCCTAATACTATATTAGCATATTTTTCTCGATAAACATATACCGTCATCTAAATCAGAGCATAATCCAGAAATATCCAGTAATTTATAGTCTTCCTGGTATTTTAAAATTAAATAATTAGTTACATCTTTAATATCAGAGCTTAAGGTCTCATTAAATTCAACTAAATTACCAAAGAAATTATAACTAGCTACTAAAGTACCGTCTTTTCTTAATAAGTCTTTCTTAACCGACTCTAAAAAGGTATGAACTTTTTCTTTACTATCAATTCCATTAATAGTAGCATAATACTGGATAATATTAGATAAATAAACAACATCAAACTGATAAGCACTTTTTAAAGTATTAATTTTAGTAATATCCATATCATAACTATCTATTTTAGTAGTAAGGACACTTCTTCTTAGTTGTTCATAATATAAAGCATCATAATATAAGTTAAACCTTTCTTGTAAAGTACTAGTATTATAAATAATATTGCGAAAGAAGTCGGTATTATTTAAGGTATTATTAGCGTTATTTAAGAAGGTGTAAACATAAGTCCAAAAATCAAAGGCTTCTTTACTTAAGTTTCCTCTTATTTCCAAAAATTTAGCATAAGATAAAAAGTAAGGAGAATTACTTAGCCAGAAGCCGGCGTATAATTTAACATCAGGATAAGTTTTAATGGTTGCTACTTTTAAATCAAGCACATATCTAGCAAATTTATTAATATCAAAAGTTACAACTTTTCTAGCCCCGAGGCTTAAAGCATTAAAGACAAAATCACCACTGGAAGTTACACATAAAACATCTTTATCTTTAACATCAAAGTTTTCTAAAGCGGAAGCTTGGTTTTCATTAGTTGCTAAGTAAGTTGGCGCGTACTTGGCAAATTTAACAAAATCAACTGTTAAAGTTTTATTCTTAAGTAATTTTTCTAACATTTTTCTTTCATAAATATCTTTTAGCATACTCTTCTCCCCTATCTAAATAGCTAATTCTTACCCTCTTATTTATTTTGCTCATTATTGTTCATTAACTATCAATAATTGTTTATTTTCCTTAAAACTAGTAGACTTGTCAAGCTTTTTTATTTAATTTCAAAGAAAAAAAGTACTTAAGCTAAACCTAAATACTTCTTAACTTCTTCTAAGTCATCTAAATGGTGTTTAGTATGACCTATTATTTGATAATCTTCATGACCTTTACCTAAAATAAGTAAAACATCATTATCTTTTAACATATCAAGACCTTTTTTAATAGCGGTAGGTCTATCAGCTTCAACCTCATAATTATCTTTTGTAACGCCTTTTAAAATGTCTTCTAAAATTTTATTAGGGTCTTCGGTTCTCGGATTATCACTAGTGAATATTACATAATCACTTAGACGGCTAGCAATTTCACCCATAATTGGTCTTTTTAGTGGGTCTCTATCGCCACCACAGCCAACGATTGTGATAATTCTTCCCTTCTTATTTTCTAAGAATGAAGTAATAATTTTTTCAACAGCATCTGGAGTATGAGCATAATCAATAACAGCATAGCTATTTCTAACTCTAATTTGTTCGCAACGACCTCTTGGAGCATAAATATCTTTAGTAATATCAATAATACTATCAATACTAAATCCTAAAGTATTTAACATACCTAAAGCTGTTAAGTAATTATAAACATTGTATTTACATTTTAAATTAGTTTCAACACTATATTCTTTATCAGCTTTAAATTTAATTAAAGTACCTTTATCAGTTTCTTCATAACTTAAAATCTTATAATCATTACCATTATAGCCTAAAGTTTTATAGTTTTTAGCTTCAAAATACTTAGAATAAGCATCATCACTATTAACAATGATAGTACCTTTTAATTGGTCTAATATTAACATTTTAGCATGTAAGTAATTTTCCATAGTCTTATGAAAATCTAAGTGGTCTTCAGTAAGATTAGAAAATGCTTCAATACTAAATTCTAAGCCTTCAATACGTTTTTCTACTAATGAATGACTTGATACTTCCATGACAAAGTATTCACATCCTGCTTCGATTGCTTCAATAATTAGACTATAAACATCTAGTATTTCGGGAGTAGTATTATTTAGTTCTCTTTTTACACCAGGCATATAAAAGCCAATAGTACCCATATAAGCTGCTTTTTTACCTAAACTTAAAAGCATTTGATAAGTAAGAAAACAGGTAGTAGTTTTACCGTTAGTACCAGTCATACCGATTAATTTAATCTTATTTACTTCATCTTTATAATTAGTAACTAAGTATTCTTGTAACCATTTTTTAGTATTAGGTACTACTAGAGTTTCAACACTATAACTTCCATGTTCACACACGATTTTACGAGCGCCAAGTTCGATTGCTTTTTCTATAAAGTCATGACCGTCAACAGTTAATCCTTTAATAGCAACAAAAGTATCTCCTGGTTTTATTTTTCGTGAGTCTGTTTTTATATTAATCATAAATCTTTTTAATTAATCAAAAAGTATCTAAAATTATCTTTTTAATTAATTCCTTTCTATTTAAATTTATCTTTAAAAAGGTTATGTAACCCTTTTCAAGTTTATTATATAATATATCTTTTAATTTGCAACTAAATGTCTTTAATAATTCTTAAAAAATGGTAAATATGTGTCTAGTAGTATGGTTATTTTTCTTTATTAGGACCTACATAAGTTAGAGAATTATTAATGTGTTTTTCATCTTTAAAGTTTGAAAAATCATGATTACGCATTTGATTAAGAGCAAACGACTGAATAGCAAAATCTAGCGCCATATCCGTAACATTTATTTCTGCTTTTTCTAAGTTATAATCTTCATATTGCTTAAGAATTACATCTGTTAACTCTTTACCGTCATCCCAGATTCTTAGTGGTACACAATGTGTGCGATAATAAGGTATGTATTCATTTTCTGGTGGCGTAATTTTAAAATTTCCTATATAAATCAAATCATCTGGTATTCTATATTTAAATGCCCATAGTTTCATAATATAAACGTAAACTAAATTATATTTATCAGGTATTAAACCTGCAACATCATCAGGATATTTGAAATTTTCTAAGTCATAACCGCAGCCAAAGACCTTGATATACTCTAAATTTTCAATTTCATCACGTGAGGTTGGCATTTCTTTTTTAGCAGTTATTTTTATTCTAAAATATTTTGTCGTACGACTATTGGTTATCCAATCTTCCTTTTTAATATCACATTTGATAAAAATTAAATATCTTCCATTATAATCTGGATATTTATTACCATTAATTTTTAAAGCAAATACATCTCCTACTAGCCAATTTTTTAATTTTGTTTTATCATTCTTAATCATTACTAACCCTACCTTTAAATCATTTTATCATATTAATATTAATTACTCATTAATTTTTGCATGCACATATTTTAAATAATCTACAATAAGTTTATTTTTTTCTCGAAGGTAATCTTTCTTAGATAAATACTCTTTAGTAAGCCAAATCCCTTTCTTCAAATTATTATCAACGTAAAAATCTAAAATGTTATCAATTTTTTTTGATATATCTGATGAATATAAAAATAAATAAACTTCATCAAATGCACTTTCAGGAATATAAGAATCATCTGAGTAATTATAGGTGAAGTTTCCAATATATAACATATCAGCATTTAATTTAGAACTTTTATTATGAAATTTCATTACATACCTATATACATAATCATACTCATCTGGGATAGCCAAACATCTTTTAGTCTCATAACTATTTTCTATATCAAATATGTCTTCAAACCCCATTTTAATATTTTCTAATTCTTCAAATTCACTCTGGGTTGTTGGTAACGTATTATTAGCAGTGATTTTTAGAGACATTATCTTATATGGTCTTTGGAAATTCCATAATTTCGGCATATCAACAACACTAAACAAAATATATCTATCATTATATTCACTATATTTTTTGCTATTTATTTTATATGCAAAAGTATCTCCTACTAACCAATTTTTTATTTTAGTTTTATCTATTGCTTTTACCATTCTACCTCCAACAATATTTCAAGATTACATAAATTTCTATATATATTGTATTATTTCAGCAAACATTATTTATTTAAATTAATTATGTTTCTTTTCATAAAATTTGATTTTCTCATCACTTATCTTTACTTCATAATTATCAAAATCATTAATTATCTTGCCATAAAAATTATATATTTTATAACT
The DNA here is from genome assembly GCA_934102255.1 of uncultured Bacilli bacterium. Taxonomy (GTDB): domain Bacteria; phylum Bacillota_I; class Bacilli_A; order RF39; family UBA660; genus CAG-605. The sequence goes on from CAKOSN010000035.1 coordinate 10,852, forward strand.
TGGGTCATAAGCAAGTTTTAGCAATTCAAAATCATTACCTGTATTATCTTTTACATTATCTATTTTACCGTTGCCAGTAATATTAACTTTAACAAAGTATTTTTTGTCTTCTAATTTATAAACATAAATACCATAATCATCGTCATTATAAAAGTATGTTAAATAATATTGTTGGTAATCATAATTCCAATAATTATTTTCTAATTTAAAGTAAGAAATATAAAGCTTGCGAAAAAATATGTATTCACTTTCTGTATTATAGAAAATAGTACCTTCTTTACATTGTTCGTTGTATTTACACATATCTAGAGCATTATCAAATTTTCTAAAAACAGAAACTATAACTTCAAAAGAAACACCAAATATAATTATTAATGGATATGATATTTTTAACCATTTTCTTTGTTTTCTAGTTAGAAATCTATTAGAAAAAAACCAACCTAGAGATATTACTGTTACAATAGAGGCAAGTACATCTGCAACTTGTAATCCACCAATCGTAACAGATGGAAAATTTATCACAGTCATAGTAATTCTATTTAACCAATATATAATGCATAAAATAATAGCAAATGGCGAATAATCTTTTTTCATCTGATTAACTCTCCTTTATTTATCTAACTAAAATATACCATATAATTTAAGTAAATAATAGAAAAAAGAGACTTTAATCACATAATATGAAATAAAATCTCTTTAATGTTATATATATTATTGTTTATCTTGCTTTTTAGGACCTACATAAGTACAAGTATCTCTGTGTTTTTTTGTATCACAACCATATATTTCACACTTTTTTCTTATCTCTTCACTTACTTTTCTTAAATGGTTCATAAAGTCTATATTATCTTGTCTTATAATCTCTCTATTTTCTAAATATTCTTTAGAGTATTTAATTCCTTTTCTTAAATTATTACTCTCGTATCGTTTTAGCATAGAGTCTATTTCTCTATCAAAAGAATCATCAAATAATATCAACATAAGACCATATAATGGTGAATCTGGTATGAAACTATCCTTAGGCTGGATAAAATCAAAATTTCCTATATAAGCCATATTATTGTTTAATTTATAGCTAGTTACCCAAAATTTAAAAACATATCCATAAACATAATCATATTCATCTGGTATAGCATCGTATTTTACTTCATAAAGACGATGTGCTAATTCAACTGGGTCTTCAAATGTTAACTTAATTGGTTTGGCTTTTTCATATTCATTTTGATTTTTTGGCAATGAACAGTCGTCTGTAATTTTGGAAATAAAGGCTTTTTTCGTTCTTGGCAATTCCCAATATTTTGGGGTTTCAATCATCGTAAAAAGCACATAACGATTATTATATTCTGGGTATTTTTTACTTTTAATTTTCCAAGCAAATGTATCACCAACTACCCAGTTTTTCATTCTTAATTTGTCAATATCTTTTACCATTCTATCTTTCTCACTTTAATTTCTTCACCTTATATGTCTCTATAGATAATAAAATCGTTCCAGTAATCATCCATGTCAAATGAATTCATATAAATTTCCTTATTTTTGTTATTGTGCCTTATACCATTAATTCTATTATTGTGATGATTTCTATAAATTTTCGTAGTAAGCACTTATCATTATAACTTATTAGCAACATTTTAAATTACGGAAATATCAGAATAATATGATAACCAGTTTTCATTTATTATATTAATATCTTGGCGTTCATTTTGTTTATTTTCAAAAAAATAATCACAATTATTTACAGACGCTGGAATATATTTAAAATAAACTTTATGATTCCAGGTACTAATCAAATAAAAATTAATTGATATTAATTCATGACTTTCTTCACTATATTCCTTTTCAATACTATGTAATTTTATTTTCTTTAAATGATTAACTAATGCCTTTTTTTCAACTTTGTCATTTACCTCAAAGTCATTTGCTAAACAAATATAATTATTAGGATATAATACATTCGTAGTATAAGAGCAATTAATATCTATTCTACCGTAATTTAATAAGCCATTATTTTGTTCAAATAATTGTGCTAAGTAATCAAAATCATCTTTATGTATGTCAAAAAACTTTTTTCTTGCTTCTAATTGTTCATAGTTACCGGCATTAAAGTCGGAACTAATATTATAAAACACTAGTTCCAATAGTTTGCCAATATCTGTTTTAATAAATAAAACAGCACAGCCAATTAAAATTAATCCTTTAAGAATTCTCCTTATCATACGCTATAGCCCCTAACCTAACGAAATACTGATTCCTTGGATCATCACATAATGATGATGTAAAACAATTTTTAAATGTTTCAGAATTAAAATAATAATTTCCATCTTTTTCATAAATAATTTTCTTCAGTTGATTCACCGATGCTCCGAATAATAAATAATCAGTGCTAAAACCTGCTGCTCGTCCAACATATCCAAAGTGATAATTTCCTAAATCTTGCGGTTCCATAAATAATCCATCATAGCAGATAGTTTTATTTTTCCATTCTGGTTGTCGTTTTAAATCATAAACCATCTTATCGTCAACCAACTCTATCAATTTTAGACTTCTTTTAATAAATCCTAATTTTTTTAATTCTTTCTCTGCTTTTGAAGCATTATTTTTCAAAAGTTTATGAAACTCCTCATCATCTAGCGGACACACATTATATTGGGTCTGAACATTTGAAATTTCCTTCATAGCTTTATCAGTTTGTTTAGTCGTATTTTTCTTAAATAACCAACCGATAAGTTTCCTTAAAAAATTTCCGCCTATATCAATATTATTTATTCCATTATTATTACAATACGTATACATATTGAATCCAATAACTCCTGTATTTGTGGAAATATAACCATCACAATTAATAAACCTTCCCATACTAGGACTATAATATCTACTATTTAAATAATAAAGATTAGTTTCTGTATCATAATAGTATGACCTATATCTAAATGGGTTTATTATAGCAACATTTGAAGTATCTGTTATATCTTTACCAGCACTATCTTTTATAGATAAGATATTACCATAAGCATCATAATTATATGTACATACTTCTTTATAGTTACTATCATAGATACCAATAATATCATCAAAAGCATTTTTCTTATAATAATAAGTATTTCCTTGATATGTAAAACCTAAGAGATTATTACTGTCATCTCGTAAAAAGTATAGCATATAATTCTTATGTTTTTCAATAACTATACTACTATTTTCTAAACAATAAGATATTTCTTCATTATTTAATATTTTCTTAGTACGAATACCATTTCTATCATACTTATATGATACATTTAAGTTAGTATTACTAATACTTTGTAATTCTCTACCATTACTCCAATTATAAGTAGTATTACCTATTTTTAATGGATTACCTATATTATCATAAGTAATAGTATCATTATTAAACTTAGTTAATTGGTCTTTATAATTAGTATTACCATAAGTATAAGTATCAGTATTTATTAAAGTAGTAGTATTAAGTTTATAAGTACTCTTAGATAAGATATTACCATAATTATCGTAAGTATATTTATAAGTAATATTATTACTATAATTATTATCTAATATTAACTGATTATTAACATCATACTCATATTCATTTAATACTTTATTATTTAAATTAATTTTAATAATATTATATAAATCATCATAAATATATTCATAAGTATCATTATCTATTTTTAAAGTATGTAATAAATATGATGTTTTATTGCCTAAGTTATAATAAGTATACTCTACTCTTAAATTATCATTTATATTTTTAGATTTTAATCTATTTAAAGCATCATATTCATAATTTAAGTCATTATTATCTAGTGTTACTTTAGTAATAATATCATCTTTATTATAAGTATATTCTACGACATTATTATTATATTTCTTTTTAACTATATTATTATTTTTATCATAAGTATAATAAATAGAATTAGTTTCTTTATCACTTACAGTGTCATATTTAACTAATCTACTAGCTAAATCATAATAATAGTTATAAGTATATTCATTACTCTTTATTTTAGATAGTCTACCTAAATTATCATAAGTATATTTATATTTATTAGTATTCTTATTAATAGTATCTATTCTATCTAAGTAATCATAAGTATAATTGATATTAGTATTATTACCATATTTAATATTAATTAAATTACCATTATTTTTTTCATATTCATTAGTTACTAAAGTAGTGTTATTAATTTTAACTTCTTTATTATTTAAGAAATTATCATAAGTAAAGTTATAAGTTTTATTACCTAAAACAATACTAGATAAGTTATCTTTAGTGTATATATATTCAATAGAATTATTATTTTTAGTAACCTTAGTTAATTGTTCTTTATCATTATAAAGATAAGTAGTAATATTTCCAGTAGCATCAGTTACACTCTTAGTTAAACCAGTTATTGGGTCAATATCATATTTAGTTACTTTATCTAAAGAGTCAGTGGTACTTTCAAGTAATTTACCGTCTTTACTATAAGTAGCAGTAGTTTCAATGAATTTTTTATATTTAATATTTTCAAAATAAAATTCATTAATGAAGTTATCTTCAATATAGTCATCAATAGTTAATTTATTATTTTTATAAACCAAACATTTATTAGTATCTTCAATTAAAATAGAATATGTACCATTGTTATGAGGCTCTAATTTTATATTAGTAGCTTCACTCATTGTTCGCACTAATGATATTTCATTATTATGAACATTAAAGTAATATGGTAAGATACTACCTCTTAAATAATAATTATCATCAACATGCGATATTTGCCAAGTATCAATACTACATTTAGGTTCTTCTAAACTGATTTTACAATCATAGTAATCACATTTTAAATATAAAAAAGCCTTTAAGCATATTCCACTTAAAGACTAGAAATTAAAAACTAATTAAAGAATTAATCGCAATCGCATTCATCACAATCACAGCCGTCATCATCACAATCACAACCGCAACCACAATGTCCACAGCAATCATCGAAATCATCATCAAAATTATCATCGAAGCCTACATGAAAAGGTATACCCATATCACGTAGTGCTGCTGCTAAGAAAATATTGATAGCTGTTTCAGTATCTAAACCTAAATGATGAAATAATTCATCGCAAGCCTCTTTTAATTCCTTATTAACTTTAACCTCAGTTACTTCTGTTAGTTTATCTTTTTCCATAAATAAATCTCCTTCTAAAACTATTATACCCGACTTCTAGAAAAAATACTATCTAATTTAAACTTTAAATTAAGAATATTTTTTACTAACGATTTTTAGTTTACAATAAGATAATTGCATGGTATACTATAAAAAATTTTAGGAGGATTTGTTATGAGTAAAATGGTAAAAGAACAAGAACAAGGAAATTTAATTGTCTTAAGTGGCCCTTCTGGTGCTGGTAAAGATAGTATAATTAATGAACTTAAAAATTATTATCACAATTTTTGGGTTTCAATTTCCATGACTAGTCGTAAGCCACGTGGTGCGGAGGTTGACGGTATCGATTATTTCTTTGTTAGCAAGGAAGAATTTGAACATCATATCGCTAATAATGACTTTTTAGAGTACGCTATTTATAATGATAATTATTATGGCACTCCAAAGTCAAAAATAGAAGATTTCTTACATCAAGGTAAAGACGTTATCTTAGAAATAGAAATTCAAGGAGCTTTAAAAATTAAGGAAGAATTTCCTAATGCAATTTTTATTTTTATTATGCCACCTTCAATGCGTGAATTAGTAAGAAGACTTAAAAAACGTAATACTGAGGATACAGATAAGATTATTGCTAGATTTAAAAAAGCTTACCAAGAGATAAACTACTATAATAATTATAACTATGTAGTTATTAATGATGATTTAGATACTGCTGTTAAGAAGGTAGAAGCTATTTTGACTGCAGAACGTTTACGTGTTTCTCGTATTGAAGATGTATATGTTGGTAATGCCGAAGAAGAATTACATGAAGGCTTAAGAGATGATGTCGAATTTGTTAATCATGTAAAAATAACGGATAATAAAGATGAATGAAAAATTAGACAAATATTACAATAAGTTTAATGAGGATAAAAGATTAGAAACTAGACATGGTATTGTTGAATTTCAAACAACTATTAAGAAAATAGAAGAAATTCTTAATAGTTTTAAAAATCCTAAAATACTAGATATTGGTGCTGGAACTGGTAAGTATAGTGTGTATTTGAAAAACTTAGGTTATGATGTTACGGCGGTTGAATTAGTTAAACATAATTTAAAAGTTATAGAAAGTAAAAATAAAGATATTAAGTCGTTTCTAGGTAATGCTTTAAATTTAGAATTTTTAGGCAATAATACTTATGATGTTATTTTGTTATTTGGACCTGTTTATCACTTATTTGGTAATGATAAAATACTAGCCATTAAAGAAGCTCTTAAACATTTAAGTTCTAACGGTTATTTAATGATTTGTTATTGTCTTAATGATTTTGCTATTTTAAAACATGGTTTTATAGACGGTAATATCTTAGATACTAACGCTTATGATAGTAATTTTATTATTAAAGATAATGAAGCTACTTTGTATAGTTTTGATACCTTTGATTCAATAGATAATATTAATAAATTATGCCATTTAAAAAGAGAAAAAATATTTTCTCAAGAAGGTTTAACAGAATATATAAGACCAGTAATTAATAAAATGAGTGAGGAAGAGTTTACTAAGTATTTAGAATTTCATTTAGAAAGATGTGAATCTTCTTATTATTTAGGTTACTCCCGTCATGTTGTAGATATAGTTAAAAAGGATTGTTAGAATCCTTTTTTTGTTTGCTTAACAGTTAAAACGAATTTTGCCACCGGCGGTGGCAAAATTCAAAATCTTATTTATTTTTTAATTCATCATCCTAAATTTCATCATTATCGCTAACATTTATGTATTTATTAATATCCTCTTCAGTTGGTAATTTGGATAATATTTCTTGGGATAATGGATTTCTAACTTCATAGGAACTAACTCCTATTGGCTTATTAGAGCCTTTTAATGCCCACTCTACGGATAATTTATCTTTTCCCTTACAAAGTAATAAACCAATAGTAGAGTTATCCTATTTATGCTTTAGTGTTTCATCAACCGCTGTTACGTAGAAATTTAATTGACCAATAAATTCAGGCTTAAACTCAACATTTTTTAACTCAACAACTACATAACAACGTAATTCTAAATGATAAAATAGCATATCTATATAATAGTCATTATTTTCTGTCGATATTTTATATTGATTACCAACAAAGCTAAAACCCTTACCCAATTCTAATAAAACATTTTTTTATACGACTATCATCGCATTTTCAATATCTTTTTCAGTAGCCGTTTCTTTTATATTTTCTAATTCAAATATATAGGGGTCTTTTATGATATCTTTAGCAAGCTCACTTTGCACTACAGGTAAACTTTTTTCAAAATTAGTTAATTTTGAATTATTAACTTGTCTTTCGTATAGTTTTAAATCAATTTGGTGGTCTAAAACAACTTTTGACCAGCCATTTTCTAAACATTTATTAGCGTACCAAATTCTGATGTTTGTATCTTTAATTTTTTCTAATAGCAAGCAATTATGAGTCCAAGGCAATTTTGCCACCGCTGGTGGCAAAATTGCTAAATCACCATAAACTTCATAAAATTTTTTCATTCTTGATAAGTTTCTTTCAGAAAAACCAGTAGCATTCGGAAACTCTAATTTTAATGAAATAGAAAATTCTTTGATAAATTTATTGCCATACTCTGAATACTCACTTATTATTTTACCTATTCTAAAATATAGTTTAATCAATTCCATATTTGCAGTTTTCTGCACGTTATATCTTGTTTTTAAAACATCTTGTTTAACAGATGAAATTATATTTTTAAAATCTTTATCTAACATATTATCAACAGTCATAATACCTCCAACAGCCTTAATTATTAATTAATCTTCTTCATCGTACCATAAAAAAGTTACTTTAGCAATCTTAAATAGTATTTAAATATTGCACCTATTTTCTAAAACTGAATTTTGCCACCGCCGGTGGCAAAATTGAAAAAATACACTACTTTCCTAAATTTACTTTTTAAGGGTGGGTGGCAGTGGGAAGTAATCCTAAATAAAAAAAGAACTCAATAAAGAGTTCTAAACTTAACCATTCATCATTTGCATTACAGCAAGAACAAGTAAAATCATA
>CAKOSN010000036.1 GCA_934102255.1 uncultured Bacilli bacterium
GCAACTGTATCACTTACCTTCATGGCATGATTACCGCTTCTTGCCATTATAGTCGGTTCTATACCCAATGCATTATCTAAAATATTTTGTAAAGCAGGATTGTATTTAGGATTATTACCTAAAATTTGGCTAAGCAATCTAACGGAGTTAAAAGTTCTTAATTTAGCTTTAACTAAATACATAGAATTTAAATATAACTCTTTGGCTTCTTTATAACTTATCTTACCTCCAGTTAGATTGTATAAATTATCTAAACTTAAATCTAAATCTTCTGGTTTAAAATAATTATAATTAATTTCCTTAGTATTTTGTCTTATATCATCTAAATAACTAATCAAGTAACTCTTTATTTCTTTAACTTCTTCTGTTTCTGTTACTTGTTGTAAAAGAGCCATTATTTCTACTAATGATGTTGGCATTTCAACTATTTTTTCTTTAGGTACATCTTTATAATACTCAAGCTCACGTGAAGAGAAAGCTGAACCCATCGTTTGAATTACAAAACGATTAGTTTTACCTTTTACTACCTCAAAATTCAAAACATCTAAAAGCATTACTAATTTGTCTTTAGCTAAGTTTTCGGCATCACTATAACCTTCATAAGGCTTACTCTTAATAAATTCTAAACCATTTTGGAACTCTTCACTAGTTTTATCAGTATATTCTCCAGGTAAAGTTTTCTTTAAAATTTCTAGTTGTTCTTTAGTAGAAATATTTCTTAAAGACTCAATATAATACCTTTGTAAATCTGTTAAATCAGTTTGATGTTCTTCAAGGTAAGTATTTACTCTTTTTAATATTTCATCAAAGATATACTTACCAGCATTAAAAGTAGTTTTACCTAGTTCATTTTTAGGTACCTTTATAATTACATACTTATCTTCATAGTCACTACGACCATACGTTAAACACACATTAGCATCACTACTTAAAGATATACAATTAGTATCTTTGTCATAATGGGTTTTAACATGGTTAATCATTTCCTCTAAAGTTAATTCTGAAGACTCATTATATCTATCCGTATGATTATAAAACTTACTATCAGTGATAATTTTATTTATATGTTCTGCTTCATCTAAAATAGATTTATCCCTAATACCTGCCATATCTCTTTTATTTAAAGCTCTAAAAAAGTAATAATAATTATCATCTTGATAGCAATTTGTTATATTAAATAGTTCGTTCATAATATTTATCCCTTCAATTTATCTTTACTTAAATAATACCATATTTAAGAGTTTAAAAAAACTATCAAGTTCAATACTCTGATAGCTTTTATTATATTAATATTCTTTTAATTCTAAGTTTATTGTCGTATCGATTATTCTTTCTAAGATAGTCATATTTCTGCCTATTTTCTTGATATAATCCTTGCCTAGTTTACTTTCTAAATAAGTTAAGACTTTATTTAGACATTCTTTATCTAGTTCAAACATATCTATATAATTAATTATAATATCTTCTATAAAATAGAAGCCTTTACTTTTAAGTAAGTTATATATTTCTATAAAGTTATTTTCATCAATTGATTTTAAATAATCTAAATTATAATTACTATATAAGATATCTAAATAAGTATCATTTAAGTATTTATCAAATATCATTTTCTCGTTTCTCCTTTTCCATAAGTATCTATTATTGCTTCTAAAGATATACCATATTTATCTTGGATATCAATACTACTCATACTAAAGATATCTATTAGTTTACCAGTATTATCTACTAGTTCTAAGCTATTTGCTTCTAAATAGTTAATCTTACTTATTAATTCTATCTTAGATATTCTTTCAATTATTTTATCATTTATTTTTAAATCAATATTATGTTTAATACATATTTCTTGTTTATATATTTTATCTTCTATTCCTTTATTAAACTTAAAGCCAATACTTAATAAGGTTTGTATTTGATCCATGTTTAAGTATGTACTAGAAGAATATTTACCATTTTTTAAGCAATTAATTTTTTGACCAAGTCTCATTGTTTCTACATTTTCACCATATTTATTTTTTGCTTCTTCTTTATTAGCAAAATACTCAAACTTATACTCATCATTTATTTTGGTTATTCTTACTACTTCTGCTTGTTTAATGCCATTTATGTCACGTCCTGTCTTATCTTTGGTATTTTGCATCTCTTTTAAGAGTAAGACATAATCTTCAAAACTTTTGGGCATAATTATAGGGTCTCTTTCTTTTTCTGTCACAACCATTAAACCAATATTTCTTAACCAATTTATCTGTTCAGCAGTTAAATCTTTTTCACTAATATTTTTTCCTCTTTTAAAGCAATTAATAACTACTCCTATGCCAATTATTTCTACATCTTTGCCATATTTACTTTTTGCCTCTTCTCTATTTTCATATTCAAATTCATACCCATCATTTATTTTGGTTATTCTTACTACTTCTGCTTGTTTAATACTATTTATGTCACGACCTGTCTTATCTTTGGCGTTTTGCATCTCTTTTAAGAGTAAGGCATAATCTTCAAAACTTTTGGGCATAATTATAGGGTCTCTTTCTTTTTCAGGTACAACATTCAAGCCAATATCTCTTAACTGTTTTACCTGTTCAGCGGTTAAATCTCGACGACAATTACTACTTTCTCCTCTTTTAAAGTAATAAATAACAATGCCAATCCCAAGTGTTTCTACGTTTTTGCCATATTTTTTTTCGGCCTCTTCTCTATTAGCAAAATATTCAAATTCATACTCACCATTTATTTTTGTTATTCTTACTATTTCTCTACTTCTAATATCATTTATATCCCGGCCTGTCTTATCTTGTGTCTTTTGCATTTCTTTTAAAATTAAGAGGTAATCATCAAAACTTTTGGGCATAATTATAGGGTCTCTTTCGTTTTCTGGTACAACATTCAATCCAATATCTCTTAACCCTTCCATCTGTTCAGCAGTTAAATCTTTTTCACTTCTACTTTTTCCTCTTTTAAAGCAACTAATAACGACTCCTATTCCAATTGTTTCTACATCTTCACCATATTTTTTTCTTGCTTCTTCCCTATTAGCAAAAAATTCAAATTCATAATCATCATTTATTTTTGTTATTCTTACTACTTCTGCTTGTTTAATACCATTTATGTCACTGCCTGTCTTATCTTGTGTCTTTTGCATTTCTTTTAAGAGTAAAAGGTAATCATCAAAACTTTTTGGTTCCATTATTTGGTCTCTTTCTTTTTCTGGTACAACCATCAAGCCAATATCTCTTAACCCATTTATCTGTTCAGTAGTTAAATCTTTTCTACCACTACTGCTTTTTCCTCTTTTAAAACGATTAATACTTTTTCCTATTCCAATTGTTTCTACGTCTTCACCATATTTACTTTTTACAGCTTCTTTATTAGCAAAATATTCAAATTCATACTCACCATTTATTTTTGTTATTCTTATTACTTCCTCGCTTTTAATGCTATTTATATCACGACCTGTCTTATCTTTAGCCTTTTGCATCTCTTTTAAAAGTAAGATATAATCATCAAAACCTTTTGGCATCATTATAGGGTCTCTTTCGTTTTCTGGTACAACCATCAAGCCAATATCTCTTAATCCTTCTATCTGTTCAGCAGTTAAATCTTTTTCACTACGGCTTTTTCCTTTTTTGAACCAATAAATAACATCACCTACTCCAATTGTTTCTATATCTTCACCATATTTACTTTTTGCCTCTTCTCTACTAGCAAAACATTCAAATTCATACTCATCATTTATTTTGGTTATTCTTACTACTTCTGAAAATTTAATGCTATTTATATCACGGACTGTCTTATCTTTAGCCTTTTGCATCTCTTTTAAGAGTGAAACATAATCTTCAAAACTTCTTGGATTCAATATAGGATTTACTTCCCAATCAAAAATGAAATTCAAGGTCTTTAATCTACTAATTTGGTCAACCTCTAAGTCTGAACCTTTTAAATTCTGATTAGCTTTTCCTTGTCTAAAGGAATAGACATAGCGTCCTATCAAAATTAAGCCTGTTTCCTTATATTCTTCTTCATTTATAATATTTTTTTTACCATTTTCTTGTTTTGTTTTTATTTTCACTAATCGAAGAGTAAAATTACCATCAGTTTCAATTACCTTTAATCTATCATCGAGACTAATATTATTTATATCAACCCCTTGATTCTTTAAAATACTTAAATAATTAAATATCCTATCAAAAGTAGACTCAGGAGATGCTAACTCATCTATTTCTTCTTTTAAATCAACAAAATCACGAACGGAACTTTCAACTTGTAAAAATCCTTGCAAGAATTTTTCTTCTGTCTCTTCTGATTCTTTTGCTTTTCTTTGTCTAGTTGATTCGTCTATTTTGATATTCCATAAGTCAATTTTGGAACCTAATCTTAAGATTTCTTCAATAATTCTCTTATATTTAACATTATTTAAGTCTTCATGATTATTAAAATATTTAATATAACGATACAAAATCACATCTAATTTTAAACCATAATTTTTTTCTTCTAAAATATTACTATTCTTATTAGGAAGTTTACCACCATTATCGGTTATCCAAGTTATAATAATTTTTAAATCTTCTAAATCATTTATTGGGGATTGATTTCTTTTTAAGTTAACGGCATTTATATTATTAACTAAATCCATTACTATTGGACGCTCTTCTTCGGTAAATATATGACCGTCGGGATAAGAATGAATACATCTACCTAACTGTTGATAGAATAGTATTCTTGAATCAACAGTTAATGGGCGCAACCAGACAATACCTTTGACGCCTTTTAAGTGCGCACCTTCATTTAGTTTATCCATAACAAATAATAACTTAGGTTTACCATTAGTTCCTTTATTAAATTCGGCTAATTCATCTTTATTTTTACTATTACTATAGTAACTTAGAAGCGAGTTTGTATCAACCATATCAGAAGTCTTGGCTTCTATTCTCATCTTTAGAGTTTTTTTATCTAATTTTTCCCAATCTTGGTGTCTAGCAATCACACTTACTATAGTACTATTGAAGGTATTTAAGACAGCTGGTTTATGTTTAATTTTAACCATATCTAGTAACATAATGTTATCTTGTTCTTTATTTAAGAAGGCTTTATCTTCACTAGATAGTTCTTGTTTCGCAATGATTTTATTATAAATAGATAATAACTTATCACCATGTATCTTCATATACTCATTAGAATATAAATACTGTCTAATTAAAATAGTATAATCTTCCATTATCAAAACAGCCTGTTGTCTACTTATTTTGCTTCCATCTTCACTATTATAATAGGTACCATCTTTTTTGCGACCAACGGGTAAGAAAACAACATATTTACCATCTGGGCTTAAATTATCGCCCAGAATTTTTTCAATACCACTACTTTGTTCAACGCTGCGACATAATTGCTCATATTTAGAGAAGGCTTTGGCCTTTTTCTCGCCGTCATCTAGCATTGATATTCTTTCATACATTTCATCTAAAGTACCATCACTTTTATATGAATATAAACAATTTATAAATTTAGGGTTAGGCAAAAGTCCAGCTTTGATGGCTGATTCCAAGTTTTCATTAATTGATAAATGTTTATTTAATTCAATTTCTTCATCAGAATAGCCAAAATATCTTGCCCAGTAAACAGCCATATCTTTATCATCACGGTCGCGTTCAGGGGTGGCGGTTAAACCAAGAACTTTAATATTCTCTTGGTCTTGATTTGCCATTAATTCATTAACAAACTTTGACCATTCTGGGGCCCCGCTTCGATGAAGTTCATCTAAGATAATAAAAGCATATTTGTCATTATATTTCTCTTTTAGTTTATTCTTTTTCTTATCTTTTAAATCTTGATAAGTAGTTAAAGTTAAATTAGGAAATAAAGTATGATAATCAGTATAGCCAAAAAACTCATAAATATAATCTTCAATTTGATTTAGGATAATATCATTGGGAGCAATGTAAAGCATTTTAGCATCTTTACGGTCTAACATTTCGGATAAGGCTAGAAAACTTTTACCTGAACCAGTAGGCATAACGGCAGTTGCAAAATTCTTTTTAGCAAATACTTCTTCCGTTTTTTGGTAAGCCGTTCTTTGCAGTTTTCTTAACGGTAAATTATATTCTTTTAAATTATTATAGCCAATATAATCTTTTAACTGGTCTAAAATAATACTTGGATCATTTGTAAATTCTTTGCGTTTCGCTATTAAAGAGGCAAACATTGAAGTGGCAATCGAACCATCATCACTTAAAGTTTTTACCTTCTCATAATAATCCATAAAATTATGACTTACTAAGGCATTAACTATTTTTTCTCTCTGACTTTGACTAAAATTAGTCTTAAGATTTAAAGACTCTAAGTCAATCGCATCAATTAAACCATTGGCATACCATTCTTCTTTGTTTCGAGGCTTTAATTCTTTATCACTTATATATTTAGTAAATAAAGTATTAAAGGCATCTGTTGGCTTAGTAAATAAATTATACATATCTTGGATTTGTAAATTATTAACATAATCATAAAGACTTTGATAATTTTTAGGTAAATATAAAGCCACAGTATCACTTACCTTTAGGGCATGATTACCACTTCTTGCCATAATAACAGGTTCAATGCCTAAAGAGTTATCTAAAATACTTTGTAAAGCATTATGATACTTAGGATTATTACCAAGTATTTGATTTAATAAATTAACAGAGTAAAAACTTCTTAACTTGGCTTTTACTAAATACATAGAATTTAAATATAACTCTTTAGCCTCTTTATAACTGATTCTACCTTCTGTTAGATTATATAAGTTATCTAAACTTAAGTTTAAATTTTCCGGATTAAAATGACTATAATCTACTTCTTTCGTACTTTGTCTTACTTCTTCTAAATGAGTTATTAAATAATCCTTTATTTCCTTAATTTCTTCAGTTTCAGGCACTTGTTGAATAAGAGCCATTATCTCAACTAAAGAAGTTGGCATTTCTACTATTTTTTCTTGGGGTACTTCTTTATAATACTCAAGTTCACGTGCTGAAAAAGCCGAACCCATCGTTTGAATCACAAAACGATTAGTTTTACCTTTTACAACTTCAAAATCTAAGACATCTAAAAGCATAACTAATTTATCTTTGGATAGGTTCTCGATATCACTATAACCCTCATAAGGCTTACTTTTAATAAATTCTAACCCGTTTTGAAACTCCTCATTAGTTTTATCAACATATTCTTCCGGTAATGTTTTCTTTAAATTATCTAATTGTTCCTTAGTAGAAATATTTTTTAAAGACTCAATATAATACTTTTGTAGATCTGTTAAAGCACTTTGATGTTCTGCAATGTAAGCATTTACTCTTTTTAAGATCTCATCATAAATATATTTACCCGCATTAAAAGTAGTCTTACCTAACTCATCCTTTGGTACTTTAATAATAACATACTTATCTTCATAATCACTTCGGCCATAAGTTAAGCACACATTAGCATCACTACTTAAAGAGATACAATTAGTATCTTTATCATAATGAGTTTTAACATGATTAACCATTTCTTCTAAAGTTAACTCTGAAAATTCATTATATCTATCTTTATTATTATAAAAAGTACTATCTGTAACAATTCTATTAATATGACCATTACTATCTAAAGTTGAACCGTTTCTAATTCCTGTCATATCTCTTCTATTTAAAGCCCTAAAAAAGTAATAATAATTATTATCTTGATAACAATTTGTTATATTAAATAATTCATTCATCTTTAACACCTTCCACTATCTACTATAAATATAGCATATTAAAATTATTAAAAAAACTAGCAAGTTAAGTATTCAAAACAATTTTTATTTTAATTTATATTAAGAAAACCTTATTTTCTATCCATACCTTTGCCATAAATATTTATTATATTTTCTAAAGAAACACCATATCTTTGGTCATTTTCTATATCAGCACTGCTCATACTGAAAATATCTATTAGTTGGCCTGAGTCATCTACTAGTGCAAGCCCTTTATCATTTAAATATTTAATCTTACTTATTAATTCTATTTTTGATATTCTTTCAATTATTTTATCATTCATTTTTAAATCAATATTATGTTTCATACATATTTCTTGTTTATATATTTTATCTTCTATTCCTTTATTAAATTTAAAGCCTATATTTAATAAGGTTTGCATTTGGTCTATGGTTAAATATGTTTTGCTAGAATATTTGCCTTTTTTTAAATTATTAATTTTAACCCCTATTGCCATTAAATCATCTTGATTATATTCTAAAGCATTAGCAATTACTTGTTTGCCATTTTCCATTCTTTGTTTTTGATGAGCAATTTGAAAATCATAACCATTATCATTTTTAATAATTCGCATTTTATCAATTGATTTAATTGCATTCATATCGATTTTGTTTTCTTGTAGTTTTTGTAGAAGCAAAACATAATCCTCAAAACCTTTGGGTGCCATTATCTGGTCTCTTTCGTTTTCTGGTACAACATTCAAACCAATATCTCTTAACCTTTTTATCTGTTCGGTAGTCAAATCTTTTTCACCATTACTTTTTCCTCTTTTAAAGCAATTAATAAATTTGCCTATGCCAATTACTTCAACATTTTCACCATATTTACTTTTTGCCTCTTCTTTATTAACAAAATATTCAAATTCATAATCACTATTTATTTTGATTATTCTTGCTACTTCTACTTGTTTAAAACTATTTATATCACGGCCTGTCTTATCTTTAGCCTTTTGCATTTCTTTTAAAAGCAAAACATAATCTTCAAAACATTTTGGCATCATTATAGAATCTCTTTCTTTTTCAGTTACAATCGTCAAGCCAATATCTCTTAACTGGTTTACCCGTTCGACAGTTAAATCTTTTCTACTACCGCTAAATTTTCCTCTTTTAAAGTAATAAATAACTTGGCCTATTCCAATTATTTCTACATCTTCGCCATATTTTTTGCTTGCTTCTTCTCTATTAACAAAATATTCAAATCCATAATCATCATTTATTTTGGTTATTCTTACTACCTCTAAAGATTTAATATTATTTATATCACGACCGGTCTTTTCTTTGGAATTTTGCATCTCTTTTAAAAGTTCAACATAATCATCAAAACTTTTGGGCATCATTACAGGGTCTCTTTCTTTTTCGGTTACAACCATCAATTCAATGTCTTTTAACTGTTTTACTTTTTCGACTGTTAAATCTTGACTACCATTACTGTTTTTTCCTCTTTTAAAACAACTAATAACATGTCCTATGCTAATTGTTTCTACATCTTCACCATATTTACTTTTTGCTTCTTCTCTATTAGCAAAATATTCAAATTCATACCCATCATTTATTTTGGTTATTCTTACTACTTCTGATTGTTTAATACTATTTATATCACGACCTGTCTTATCTTTGGCGTTTTGCATCTCTTTTAAAAGTTCAACATAATCATCAAAACTTTTGGGTTTCATTATAGGTTCTCTTTCTTTTTCTGGTGCAACCATCAAGCCAATATCTCTTAACCTTTTTGTCTGTTCAACGGTTAGATCTTTTCTACTATTATTTTTTCCTCTTTTGAACCAATAAATAATTAGGCCTATGCCAATTGTTTCTACATCTTCACCATATTTACTTTTTGCCTCTTCTCTATTAGCAAAATATTCAAATTCATAATCATCATTTATTTTGGTTATTCTTACTACTTCTTCACTTTTAATGCTATTTATATCACGTCCTGTCTTATCTTTAACCTTTTGCATTTCTTTTAAAAGCAAGACATAATCTTCAAAACTTCTTGGATTCAATATATGATCTATTTCCCAATCAAAAATAAAATTTAAGGTCTTTAATCTACTAATTTGGTCAGCATCTAAGTCTGGACTTTTTGAATCTTGATAGGCTTTACCCTGTTTAAAAACATAGACATAATATCCTATCCAAATTAAGCCCGACTCCTTATATTCTTCTTCATTTATAATAGCCGTTTTACCATTTTCTTGTTTTGCTTTCTTTTTTACTATTTGAAGATTACAATTGTTATCATTTTTAATTACCCTTAATTTATCATCGTAACTAATACTGTTTATATCAATGCCTTGATTTTTTAATATGCTTAAATAATTAAATACCCTATCAAAAGTAGACTCAGGCGATGCTAACTCATCTATTTCTTCTTTCGAATCAACAAAGTCACGGACAGAACTTTCAACTTGTAAAAAGCCTTGTAAGAATTTTTCTTCTTCAGTTTCTGATTCTTTTACTTTTCTTTGTCTTGATGGTTCATCTATTTTAATATTCCATAAATCGATTTGGGAGCCTAATCTTATGATTTCTTCGATAATTCGCTTGTATTTAACATTATTTAATTCTTCAGGATTATTAAAATATTTAATATAACGATACAAAATTACATCTAATTTTAAACCATAATTTTTTTCTTCTAAAATATTACTATTCTTATCAGGAAGTTTACCACCATTATCATTTATCCAATCTATAATTGTTTTTAAATCTTCTAAATCATTTATTGGAGATTGATTTCTTTTTAAATTAACAGTATTTATATTATTAACCAAGTCCATTACTATTGGGCATTCTTCTTCGGTAAATATATGACCGTCCGGATAAGAATGAATACATCTACCTAATTGTTGATAAAATAGTATTCTTGAATCAACACTTAATGGTCGTAACCAGACAATACCTTTTACTCCTTTTAAATGAGCACCTTCATTTAATTTATCCATAACAAATAATAACTTTGGTTTACCATTAGTTTCTTTATTAAATTCGGATAATTCAGCTTTATTTTTACTATTACTATAGTAACTTAGAAGCGAGTTTGTATCAACCATATCTGAAGTCTGGGCTTCTATTCTTATCTTTAAAGTTTTTTTATCTAATTTTTCCCAATCTTGATGTCTAGCAATCATGCTTACCATAGTACTGCTGAAGGTATTTAAAGCTGCTGGTTTATGTTTAATTCTAACCATATCTAGTAGCATAATGTTATCTTGTTCTTTATTTAAGAAGCCTTTATCATCACTAGATAATTCTTGTTTCTCAATAATTTTATTATAAATAGATAATAACTTATCACCATGAATTTTCATATATTCATTAGAATATAAATATTGTCTAATTAAAATAGTATAATCTTCCATTATTAAAACGGCTTGCTGTCTACTTATTTTACTGCCATCTTCACTATTATAATAAGTACCATCTTTTTTACGACCAACCGGTAAGAAAACAACATATTTACCATCCTGGCTTAAATTATCGCCCAAAATTTTTTCAATGCCTTGACTTTGTTCAACACTCCTACATAATTGTTCATATTTAGAGAAGGCTTTGGCTTTTTTCTCACCATCCTCTAGCATATTAATTTGCTCATACATTTCATCTAAAGTGCCATCACTTTTATATGAATATAAACAATTTATAAATTTAGGGTTAGGTAAAAGTCCGGCTTTGATGGCTGATTCTAAAGTTTCATTAATGGCTAAATGTTTATTTAATTCTATCTCCTCATCAGTATAACCAAAATATCTTGCCCAGTAAACAGCCATATCTTTATCCTCATGGTCGCGTTCAGGGGTGGCGGTTAAACCAAGGACTTTAATATTCCCTTGCTCTTGATTTGCCATTAATTCATTAACAAACTTTGACCATTCCGTGGCCCCGCTTCGATGAAGTTCATCTAAGATAATAAAATCATATTTGTCATTATATTTAGATTTTAGATTATTAGTTTTCTTATCTTTTAAATCTTGATAAGTAGTTAAAGTTAAATTAGGAAATAAGGTATGATAATCCGTATAGCCAAAGAACTCATAAATATAGTCTTCAATTTGGTTTAAAATAATATCATTGGGAGCGATATAAAGCATTTTAGCATCTTTACGGTCTAACATCTCCGATAAGGCTAGAAAACTTTTACCGGAACCAGTAGGCATAACGGCGGTAGCAAAGTTCTTTTTAGCAAAAACCTCTTCCGTTTTTTGGTAAGCCGTTCTTTGGAGTTTTCTTAACGGTAAATTATATTCTTTTAAATTATTATAGCCAATATAATCTTTTAATTGGTCTAAGATGATATCAGAATCATTTGTAAACTCTTTGCGATTTACTATTAAGGAAGCAAACATGGAAGTAGCAATCGAACCATCATCACTTAAAGTTTTTACTTTCTCATAATAATCCATAAAATTATGAGTAACTAGGGCATTAATTATCTTTCTTCTTTGCATTTCATTAAAGTTAATTTTAAGATTTAAAGACTCTAAATCGATGGCATCAATTAAGCCATTGGCATACCATTCTTCTTTATCTTGAGGCTTTAATTCTTTATCACTTATATATTTAGTAAACAAGGTATTAAAAGCATTTGTCGGATTAGTAAATAAATTATACATATCTTGGACTTGTAAATTATTAACATAATTATAAAGACTTTGATAATTTTTAGGTAAATATAAAGCCACGGTATCACTTACTTTTAGGACATGATTACCACTTCTAGCCATGATAGTAGGTTCAATACCTAAAGAATTATCTAAAATACTTTGTAAAGTTGCGTTGTATTTAGGATTATTACCAAGTATTTGATTTAATAAATTAACAGAATAAAAACTTCTTAACTTGGCTTTTACTAAATACATGGAATTTAAATATAATTCTTTAGCTTCTCTATAACTAATTTTACCATCGGTTAATTTATATAAGTTATCTAAACTTAAATCTAAGTTATCCGGATTAAAATGACTATAATCTACTTCTTTCGTACTTTGTCTTACTTCATCTAGATGAGTAATCAAGTAACTTTTTATTTCTTTAATTTCTTCTGTTTCTGGTACTTGTTGGATAATAGCCATTATCTCAATTAAAGAAGTTGGCATTTCCACAATTTTTTCTTGGGGTACTTCTTTATAATATTCAAGTTCTCGCGAAGAAAAAGCCGAACCCATCGTTTGAACCACAAAACGATTAGTTTTACCTTTGACGACTTCAAAATCTAGAACATCTAAAAGCATAACTAATTTATCCTTGGCAAGATTTTCTTTATCACTATAGCCTTCATAAGGCTTACTTTTAATAAATTCTAAACCATTTTGAAACTCTTCACTAGTCTTATCAATATATTCTTCAGGTAAAGTTCTCTTTAAATTATCTAGTTGTTCTTTAGTAGAAATATTTTTTAAAGACTCAATATAATACTTTTGTAAGTCTGTTAAATCAGCCTGATGTTCTTCTAGATAAGTATTTATTCTTTTTAAGATTTCCTCATAAATATACTTACCCGCATTAAAAGTAGTATATCCTAGTTCATCTTTAGGAACTTTAATAATAACATACTTATCTTCATAATCACTTCTACCATAAGTTAAACACACATTAGCATCACTGCTTAAAGAGATACAATTAGTATCTTTATCATAATGAGTTTTAACATGATTAACCATTTCTTCTAAAGTTAACTCAGATTCTTCATTATATCTATCTTTATGATTATAAAAAGTACTGTCAGTAACTATTTTACTGATATGACCAGCCTCATCTAAAGTAGATTTATCGCTAATACCCGCCATATCTCTTTTATTTAAAGCCCTAAAAAAGTAATAATAATTAGTATCTTGATAACAATTAGTTATCTTAAATAATTCATCCATCTTTAACACCCTCTATTTATATATTTATCCTATCATAAACTTTGAAAAAGAAAAAGACCATTCAAATATAAATTGAACAGTCAAAGCATTTTATATAAATAGTAAATTTATTTTTTCTTATAACTTTTTGGAAAGTTAAAATTCAATGACACTTCTTCGGGATTATCTATAATCCAATCATTACAATATGGATACTTAGTATATAGACTTCCCCAAGGTCCTTCATAATTACTTCTTTGACTAAGGATAGTTTGTAGATATTCATCAAAGTCATTAAAATAAAATATTACTTCTGGGTCTGTTTGCATTCTTAATTTCATAAGTTTAAGGTGAGTTTCTAGTGGAAGATTAATCTTTATTAATGTTATATTATCATGATAATGATTAGCCATTTCAATAATTTGTAATAAAGAATA
The DNA here is from genome assembly GCA_934102255.1 of uncultured Bacilli bacterium. Taxonomy (GTDB): domain Bacteria; phylum Bacillota_I; class Bacilli_A; order RF39; family UBA660; genus CAG-605. The sequence continues at coordinate 14,040 of CAKOSN010000036.1, forward strand.
AATATAGTTAGCATTAATGCCAGGCACATCAAAAATAATAAGTTTATTTTCACTATTTCTTAAGGCTGCAAAAACTTTATTAACTAATCTTATATAAAGTTCTTCACTTTTCTCTCTTTCAGATTGTTTATCATTTATTTCATCAGCAATAGCATCATGGGATATAACAACAGCTTTAACTGGAGATGATTCTAAAATTTTATTTGCTAAAGTACTCTTTCCAGTTGTTGAAGGACCAGTAATTATTACTATTCTACTATCAATATCTATTTGCATATATATCGCCTCTTTAGGTGTGCTATTAGAGCAAAATGTTTTTCTATAATCAATTACTTAATATAATGTAACCTTTTTATACACCATTATTTATTGAATATCTATTTGATTTAAAATAACAGCCAATGTAATATAATTTATAACTACTAGAATCATAAACGATTATTAAATTACTTGCTCTTTTCATTTTAATTTTATAATACAAATTATCATTTATTTCTTTAGGAAAATTTTCTTCAAATAAGTTATAAAATTCAGAATTATAGTTATTTTTACAAACTATTATTTGATTTTCTAAATGTTTTAAGTCGTCATTATCTAATTGGCTTATAATCTTTTCATTATCGGCTTCTTTGTAATCAAAAATATAAAATTCATCGGTATAGCGAAATGCATCGGGAGTTACAAAAACACGTGTTTCCTTTACTGGTTTTGTAATTTTTAGCACTCCTTTGAAATTTACATTTACGATAAAATTATTTTGACTATTTATTAAAGCAAAAATAAAAATTATTGCTAATATTATAATAAATTGCCAAAAGATTATTTTTTTCATTTTAATTCTTCTCCTTTATTTGGATATTATTTTTAAATAATAAACTTTTATCTTATCAACATTTTTTTGAAGCAAAGTTTTTATGTTTAATTTTTATTTTTTAACTCCAACTTAATATTATTTAATATTTCAGAATAATCTTTATCTAGTACTGTACTCATAATTTTCAAGTAACTTTCATACCTATCTATACTAATTAGACCACTTAGGACGCCTTGTTTAACCATACAAGAATCGTTAGGTTCATTAAAATGCAAGCAATCATTAAATTTGCATTTATCTTGCCAATTTATAAACTCTGGAAAATAGTCTTGAATTTCTATTGGTTTAAAAGATGAAACATCTAAATTCCTAATACCTGGTGTATCAATAATAGAAGAATTTGTTTTCCAAATATAATATTTTGAAGTAGTAGTTGTGTGTCTTCCTCTTTTACTTTTATCACTTACATGACCAGTTTTTACTTCATCATCATTCATTATCGCATTGGTAAGAGAAGATTTGCCAACGCCACTATTACCAACAAATATAGCTTGCTTATTTTTTAGTTCCGATTTTAATTCATCTATACCAATATTATTATAAGTTGAAGTTTCAATTACTTTTATTCCTAAATCTCTATATCTTAAAAGAATTTTTTTCTCTTCTTCCGTCTTTAAATCACGTTTATTTAAACAAATTATTGCGGGAATTTTACTATTTTCTAGAATCATTAAATATCTATCAATAAATTTGGGATGCAAGGGCGGCTCTTTAGCAGCTACAACAATTACGGCTAAATCAATATTGGCAGCAATATTTTTTTCTAGTCCTACATCATTTAATCTAGTACTATCTTTTTTTGTTCTTGTAAGTAGTGAGGTTCTAGATAATAGGTGTTTAATAATATAAGTATTATTTACTTTTTCGATATCTACTTTATCACCGGGAAAAACTACTTGATTACAAGCTAAATTAATATCTTTTCTTAGTTTGGCAATGATTACTTTATCATTATAATAAACATAAGTATCATTATATCTAACTTCAATAACTACTCCATAGTTACTACAAGAAGCAATAATAAAATTATCCAAAGTTGCATTTTGTTTTTTAAAAACCCTTTCTTTGGATTTATTTTTCTTTTCTATACTCTTTTTAGTTTTAAAACTATCATAAGCATTATAGTGTGGCATGTAATCTTCCTTTCAAGATAAAGTCTAGAATATAATTAAAATTTTAAACAGGCTTTTTCTTTCTTTTCTTTATCTATCTAAAATATAGCACATAATTAACAAAAATAACATAAATAAAAAGACTCTATTCTTAATAGAATAAAATCCACTTAATCAAAATAAATAATTTTTTCTCTTTTAAATTTTCGAGACCCCTTAGTTTCTGATGCCATTTTTTCATAAGAAGCATTAGTTTTAGTACTTATATCAATATTGTTTTTATAATCAGCAAGCATACTTTCTAACAATTCATCTCTAGTATTATTAGAATCTATTACTTGTACTAAGAAAGTACCATAAGGAAAAGTAGAAAATATTTCGTTAGTAAATATGGTCTTTTTAAATTCAACACCAGAATTTATAGCAAAATAATAATCTTCATCAAAAACAAGTTTTTTACCAATATCATAAATATACTTCTTATCATCGGTGATAAGTTCTAAAACACTGTAACCACTATACTTTTCTTTTAATAAATTAACCTGACCTTTTGCTAATAGAAAATTTGCAAGTACTAAAGTTATTTCATTATGATATCTATGTAGTAATCTATGGCATAAAATATAAGTTAATAAAGGAAAACGACCATAATCATAGAAAGCTAGTTCTTCTAAAAGATCATCATCAAATTTTTTAACTTTTCCCTCTTTAAAAGCCTTTTTTAAACTGGCTTTTTCTTGCATTTTTTCATACATTTTTAAAATTTCATCTAAACGCATAATATCACTTCCTTTTTTCATTTTACTCTTATACCATATTTAAATAATAAAAGCAATCAAAAATTGTTTATAGATAGTGTTTCCAAAGTGTGGAGATTTCAAAGACAAATGCTTATAAATAAATAAAAAGAGCAAAAACCTTAAATT
>CAKOSN010000037.1 GCA_934102255.1 uncultured Bacilli bacterium
AAAAAATTCATATCATATCCTCCATAATCACATTTTTATTTTAGCACAACCCTCTGTAATTTCCTAGAAAAACCTTACTTTTTCCTAATACTTGCGAGTTAAAGTCGGAACATTTACCATATCAGTATGATCAATTTCATTATTTGACCATTCTTGTTGTCTAAGTTTAGTATTTAAAATACTTAAAATGCCCTGTACTTCTAAAGCAGTAACTTTATCTGTTCCTAATAACTTAGCAAGTAATGGATAACGTTTTAACAATTCCATATCAACAATCATTACTTTATATCTTTTAAATAAAGGCTGATAATACACTAATAAATAATTGCAATTATCTAATCTTTTAAGGATATTAAAATACAAATTTATCTCTGAAAAATCAGTAATATAACTATCTGTTACTTTTCCTTTATTTAATAAAATATATCTTGCTTTAGAATCACTACTAGCAATAAATAAATAACCTTCCCTTAATAATTCTTCTTCAAATCTAAATGTTTTCATCTTCTAAACCTCCTGTATAATAAACGCAAGCTAAATATAAGCCATTCGGACTTGCCGTCTGCATTTGACCTTTTTTATTCCAATTTTTAAGTAATTCTTCTACTTGTTCAATACTATGTTTTCCTCTAGCAACATCAATCATCGCTCCAACCATATTTCTAACCATATAGCGATAGAAACTTTTACCTACAAATTCTATTTCTAAAAAATTACCATTCCTAATAAAGTTTATTTCTTTAACTATGGCCTCATAATTATCTCTTTCGCCCGCTGTAAAATTTTTAAAATTATGAACGCCTAAGAAAACCTTGCTACATTTTTCCATTTTTTTAATATCTAATTTATATGGATATTGTAAATAATATCTATCTAAAAAAACATCATAATTACCTAAATTAATTTTATAAATATATTTTTTACCAGTAGCACTTCTTCTAGCATGAAAATCATCACTAACATTTTCTATTTCCATTACTCTAATATCTCTTGGCAAAATAGCATTTATAGCACTCACTAATCTATCAACTGGTACATTATAATCTAAATCAAAATGCACAACCTGTCCATAAGCATGAACGCCTTTATCCGTCCTTGAAGCTCCCTTAACTACTGTATCCTTCTTATTTATAATACTTACAGCTTTTTCTAACTCTTTTTGAATAGTAGGCATTTCATTTAATCTTTGAAAGCCATAATACGAGTTGCCGTCATAACTAACCTTTGCTTTATATCTCATTTGCCCTCAACACTTCTATAGATACCTTTAATTAATTCATTAATATCTAAATAATTTGATAAATTAATATCTTTATCTTTAACCATTTTTATAAAAGAAATTATCTTAGGACACTTAATATACTTATATAAATCCTCATTATATAAATCTTTCTTATCACCAGTAACCACTACTTTTCCCTTATGGAAAATAATATATTCATCTAAAGTATCCAAAAAATAACTAATATCATCGCTAACAATAATTATATTTTTATCATAATTACCCTTTAATTTTCTTAATACTTTCTTTAAATAATCTATATCTTTATAATTAAATCCCTTTTCAAAATAATCAAATATATATAATTTAGGATTATAAAATAGTATAAGTGCTAATTGTACTTTCTTCATTTCTGTGGTAGATAATGTACCAAAATTTCTTCTTAAGTAACCATCATTAAGCTCTACTAACTTTAAGGCATCATACATTTTCTTATTCCTATCTTCATAAGCTAAATTATATAAATCCCCAAGATAATTCATTTCTTCATAAACAGTTTTGGTTTTAAATTCTTTTAACGGACTATTACTTAAATAACCAATATCTTTTATAGTACCAGCTGGACTTATCTCGATACTACCACTACTTTTACCTTTTTTACCAATAAGTAAATCTCTTAAAAGACGACCAGAAATACCACTTACAAAAGTTATATTACCACTTTTGAAAGTACAAGTAACATTGTTTAATTTTCTTTCTTCATTAACTGATGTACAACAAACTTTATTTAAACTTATTTCCATATAGTCTTTATCATCTTTCTTTCATTTGTAATAATCTCGTTTAGTAATCCATAATACCCTAATTGAATTGATAAATCAACCATAAAAGGTAAATTAAACCCTAATCTTTTTAGAATTTTCTCTTCTTTTAGACATTCTAAGGTCTTACCTTCCATTGCTATACCTTTATTATACAAAATTATAAGGTAATCACTATCTAATAAATTTTCCATATCCGTTGTAATATTTACTATCGTTATATTATTATTTTTACAATACTTAACAATTCTTTTAATATCTGTTTCTTCCATATTTACAAAGACATCATCAAATACTATATATTCACTGTTCCTAATTAAAGCTTTTATAATCTTCAAATAATTTTTAAATCTTTTAGTACATGTAGATACTCTCGTTTCTAAAACATTTTCTAACTTAAAAAATTTGACAATTTTATTAACCCTGGTTTCTTCCTCTTCTACTGTCAAATTTAAGTCATTTAAACTATTAAATAATTCATCTATTACCATATTCGTGCTAGTATATCTTTCATTAGTTATAACACTAACATATCTTTTTAAAAGATAAAAGTTATCTTTAACGATTTCTACCCCATTAATAATAATACTACCACTATATTTTAGGACTCCTGCAAATATTTTAGCTAAAGTAGTCTTACCACAAGCTCCAGTACCGATAATTGCTGTGTTAACACCCTTATTAATTTGCATAGTTAGTCTATCAAATACAGTAAAATCATTATATTGAAAAGAAATATTACTCAATTTAATAGACTCCATTATATCCCTCCATTTTATCACTAATTAGTTATTATACAAGAAAGTTTCCTAAAAGAAAAGAAAATATCAACTATTTTCTTTAAAATTTTTTGGTAAGTTCTGTCAATTAATTATTTGAAGTTAAAATCCCATTAAAGCAAAAACTAATTTTCTTTATCATTTTCATTAATTCTAATGATTAGCTCTCCGTCTTTACTATAACCATACTTTTCTCTTGCATATCTTAAAACATAGTCTTCATCCTGTAATTTAGTAACTTCTTGCTCTAATACTTCTTGCTTCTCTTGAAGTTCTTGGTACTCTTTTTCTAATTTTTTCTTTTGTACAATATTATTACCTATCGCTACCCAATCTCTTACTAAACCACTAAAAACAACAAATACAATAGCAATTAAAAATATTAAAATTCCTTTTCTTTGTAAATTCTTAAGAAATAAAGCTTTCTTACTCTTTTTCACTATACACACGACCCTTTATCAATTAGATTTTATCATTAATATAATTTTTTTTCTATAAAGTAGCTAATATTTACGATTTTTTTACATAATCTACATTATTATTTATTCTATAACAAAAACAAAAAAAGAGATAAGTTTAAAAATTACAAACTAAATATCTCTTGAAAATCACTACTCATAAAAAAACACATATATCATCTTTTATATAGAATCATCTTACAATTTTTTCTTATAGCAAATCTTGCCACCAGCTAACATACCAAGTACTAACAAAATAATAAAATATATATGAAAAATTCCCTTATTTATAAAATAGAAAATATCTATATAACCAATTACTATTAAAAAACTCATTAACATATAAATAATAACTTTACTAAAATAGTTACTATTATCTAAAAATTTTTTATTAAAACGATAAAACCAATTTACAAATATTCCATAAAGAAAAGAAACAACAAAGCATATTAATTGTAACCTTATACTCACTTGAATAACTTAGCAAGAATGCCGTTATCCTTCTTACTATCCTTTCCATCCAAATAAACTAACGAATTTATTTTACCTTTTATTTGTAAATTACCGTCAATAATATCTAGTTTAACTATTTCTAGATTACTTCCCTTAAGTACTAATGGTCCTAAATTTGTATCCATAACAAATTCTTCTGGGTCAAAGCTAACTAATTTTTTTAAGCCTGACAAACTAACTTTTTTTCTATCATTTAACTTAATCTCACTAATTAATGTTACACTTTCTAATCTATTATCCATATTATCACCAGTTAATTATATGTTCTTTAAAAGGAATTATTAATATAAATTATAGAAACTTCCCGCCTCCACGCAAAAAAGCTTTATCTTTTTAATGCTTCTTTATTAATAAATACTTAAAAGCTAAAAAGCAACCTATATAAATAATGAAAATAACTATTAAGACTTATTATGTTTTATAGATATATAGATTACTCTAAAAGGAAAGTAATTACAAGTTAAAAATTAAATAAACAACCACCGGCTTAGCCGGTGGTCTTTCTCTGTCGCCTTATAAGGCTCTTATTACTGCCTCGCTTAAAAGCGCTACAACAATCTGACACTTGCAAAATTACTTGTGGCTACCCGTAAACGGGTCTATATTATCCATTGTTAATTGTTCTGCTTGTCTATCTTCGCTCAATTGTTCTTTTATATATTTTTGTATTGCTACTTCATTTTTTCCGACTGTATCAACATAATATCCTCGACACCAAAATGAACGATTTCTATATTTATATTTCAAATTGCCCCATCTTTGGTATATCATCACGCTACTTTTGCCTTTTAAATATCCCATAAATGTCGATACGCTCAATTTTGGCGGTATTTCCAAAAACATGTGAACATGATCTGAACAAACTTCAGCTTCTATTATTGTTACCTCTTTCCACCTACATAATTCCCTCAAAATTGCACCTATCTCTAGTCTATTTGAGCCATAAAATGCCTGTCTTCTATATTTTGGTGCAAATACTATGTGATATTTACAATTCCACTTTGTGTGTGATAAACTATTCATGTCCTTCATTGGACATCCCTCCTTTGTTATTTTTAATGCTTTTTGCCAGATTGCATTATATATTATAACAAAGGAGTTTTAATTTTAAAGACTCATCGCTAAAGCTAAACCGAACCCTCGGACTATCCGAGGGTTTTATTTAGACAAAAACTACCTAGATAATCTAAGTAGTCAACTTACTATTCTGCTTTTTTATATTCTGCAATAATAGCATCTTCTAATTGTTTTCTTGCATCAGGATTAATTGGATGAGCTATATCTCTGTATCCACCAGTAGCAGTTTTTCTACTTGGCATTGCGATAAATAAGCCATTATCTCCTTCAATAATTCTAATGTCGTGTACTGCGAATGAGTCATCTAAAAGAATTGATGCTATTCCTCTCATTCTTGAACCTTCTTTTTCGATTTTACGAACTGTAACTGATGTAACTTGCATATAAATTCTCCTTCTATTGTCTATTACAACATATCTTAATTTTAAACCAAGTATTACCAAAAATCAAGCATCTTGATATTACTCGACAATTACTTTACATATGATAAATACAAACATCCCCTATTGCCACATCGGCATAAGTAAAACTTTTATTAACACCGTCTACTAAAACTGTAAAAATATTAGAATACACTTCATTTACTATTCCTTTCATCATCGTTGTTTTAGCTCTACTGCCACTAACCTTTAACATAATTTCTTTATTAACTAAAGATTTAATTTCATCTCTAATATCACTTATATTCATCTTGGATACCCCACATACATCATGCCATTACATATAATGCCACCCATTCCCATCTCTCCATTCTTTGTTTTTTCTAAAAGTTCAATTAAGTTAATTTCTTTACTTTTTTCTGTCAAAGCCACATTACAAGCGATAATTGCTGGGTCTAAGGCGTGAATATTTACTCGTTTTGGACTACTAGCAAAGTTCGCACCAGCTTTTATAAGCTCTTCATAATTACTTTGACAAGCTCCAGCAATAATAATCAACTTTTCATGAGAACTTTCATACTTCCTAGCATTTTTAACTGCCTTAACGAAATTTAAAGAATTTTTATAATTTCTTAAATCTTTTTTATCTCCCTTTTTCTTCATATAAGCATCATGCCCTGTAATAATTACAATATCAGGCTTAGCATCTTTCAAATAAGAAATTATATCATCGCTAACAGTTTCTTCATCAATTTTTCTCCCGATAGCAAATACTTTGTTTTGCTTATAATAATCCATACATCTTTTTAAATACTCACTATCTCCGTCTAAATGTAAAATACGAGCTGGCAAATAAAAGAAATTACTTCTATCTTCACTTTTTACTTCATCAATAAAATTACTGGGGCGAAAATCATCTTCTACCGTACTTTTATCGACACTAACACAATCATCTATAGGGCTGTCTGCATAAAGCCTAGCATAAACTCCTTTTAGATAAACAGTATCACCCCTAATATTTAATACTAAAAAGACAGTATCATTACCATAACTATTTCTTGTAATATAGTCGCCTTTTTTAATCACGAATATCACCATTAAATAATATTATTTAGACAATAAAAAAAGAACCCCAAAAGTAATTCTTAAAATTATTTTTAACAGTTCACACTTTTTCTTAACGACTTTTGATATAAACTTGCACCTTTTTCTAACGACTTTTTATATAAATTTGCACCTTTTCATAACGACTTTTAAAAAAATGTACAAATTCATCTTAATTTTCTTCAAGAATTTTAAATATATCTATAAATTCTTCTAAGCTAATTTCTTCTGCTCTATTTTGTAAATTATGATTATATTTAATCAAAACACTATTTATTTTCTCTAAATCATAACGCTTTAAATTATTGCGAAGGTTTTTTCTTTTAAACTGAAAAGCACTTTTTACAAATTTAAAAAATTTATCCTCATCTAAAACAATTTTTTCTTCTTTTCTAGTCAACTTAAGTATAGCGCTATCAACATTGGGTACTGGATAAAAAGCCTTTCTAGGTACTTCAAATAACTTATTTATATTATAATAATAATCTAAATAAACAGTTATTGAGCCATACTCTTTACTACCACACTTTGCACTAAAACGGTCAGCTACTTCCTTCTGAACCATTAAAGTACAAGACTTTTCATTTAATTTCTCAGCAATAATCTTTTCTAATATTGGGGTTGTAATATAATAAGGTATATTGGCAACAATATATAAATTTTTATAATTATTTGGTAAATACTCTTTAACATTTACCTTCATAAAATCTTCATAGACAACATTCAAATTATCTGCATTTATCTTATCTAAAACTGGCTTTACCTCTTTATCAATCTCAAAAGCTATAACTGGACAATTAAATTTAACTAAATATTTAGTTAATGCCCCATGACCTGGTCCAATTTCTATAATACAATCATCTTTAGAACATTCAATACTATCAACTATTTTTTGTAAAACCTTCTCATTTTGTAAAAAATTTTGTCCTAAATTCTTCTTAAACTTAAACTTTTCCATTCTCCTACCTCTTTATGCTATATCTATCAATTACAACATTATCATTGTAATTAACACTTTCAATAAACTTACCACCATTATTAATAATAATTTTTTTAGAGCCAATGTTATTATCATTGCAAGTAATTATAATCTCTTCGTACCCCATAGCAACCATTTTCTCAACTAACATCTTACAAATTTCATTGCCATATCCTAATCTTCTCTTACTTGGCACAACACCATACATAATGTGTCCAGAAAACTTATAAGTATCACTATCAACTTCAGGATTTAATCTAATACTCGCATGACCAACTATTTTATCATCTTCGATAGCAAAATAGAAAATTTCTTTAACCCCATTATTACCTATACCATTCTTTTTATCTTCAACACCCTTTAAAAAATCAACAAAATTTTCTTTAGTTACAAACGGTTTAAAATCTGGATACATCCTTTTATAATCAGCATTATATTCATCTATTCTATTAATATCTGTAATATCATCTTCTTTTAAATACATTATATTTTTTCCTTTCAATCATCTTTTTATTTAAAACGAAACAAATCAATTTCTAATCCATTATACCCTAAAAAAATAAATAAAAAAAGGTATCTTACCAGCCTTTTCTTAAGACATCGTAAGATACCACAGACCTACCAACATTTTTTCTAGCATAATCTTCGCTAACTGTTAATAAGTCTAAATTATATTTACTAACACCCCTATCAAGAACTATTGCATACATAGGTTCACTATATAATTTATGTTCATTAATACGAATGATAGTCCCACAAGGCAAAGCCTTAGATGATGCAACAATATTTACTTTACCATAAGTTTTATCTTCATAGGTAACATTGCCACTTAAAACATCTAAACTACTCATACAAGCTAAATGTCCACTACATAAAGGGCAATCAGCACCATATCCAGTTAAATAACCCGTATAAGTATCTTTTGCACTATAAATATCATTTTTTATATCATTTTCCAACTTCATTGCCATAGCATTTAAATCTAAAGTAAAATCAAGGTTAGAATTGCTTGTGTTATTATAATAATTTATTCCACTAGAAGAACCAAGTAGCATAGCAACACCCACTAACAAGAACCCTTGTATTCCTCGTAAAAATATCTTCAAAATTAAAACACCACCTGCTAAAAGTCTATCATAGCATGTCTTAAATGTCAAAAATTCTCTTTATATTTTGATTGGTAATTTTTGCTAATTCCTCTAAAGAAATGCCATAAATATCAGCAACAAACTTAGCAGTATTTATCATTTTTCCTGGATTATTTTGAGTTCCACGGAAAGGCACTGGTGTAAGATAAGGACTATCTGTTTCTAAAATAATACTATTTATATCTATATTTTTTAAAGTATCTTTTAAATTACAATTCTTAAAAGTAACTACTCCATTCACTCCTAAAACAAAGCCCAGCTTAATATATTCCTTAGCCATTTCTAAACTACCACTAAAGGAATGAATAACGCCAAAATTATGATGTCTTTTTAAAATTTCCAAAGTATCACCAGCCGCATCACGACTATGTATAACTACTGGTAAATTTAATTTTTCAGCTATATCCAACTGACATTCAAAAACTTCTATCTGTTTATTTTTATTATCCTTAGTATAGTGATAATCTAAACCAATCTCACCAATTCCTACTATTTTTTTATCTAAATTATCAAAAATACCATAATCAAATTTTTCATCAATATTTTCTGGATACAATCCAACTGCACCATACATTTCAGGATATTTTTTTACTAACTCAATTACTTCTTTGCTACTTTCATAATTATAACCAGCATTAATTACTCTAGAAACACCAGCTTCCTTAGATTCTTCTAAAATAGCATTAATATCATCATAATATTCACTTAAAATATGACAATGAGTATCACAAAACATCTACTTAACCTCAATTCTATCAAATAAATGTTGTGGTTCTCCTAAAGTCTTACCCGTTTCTAAAGCTCCAAAATGTAACGCACTTTCAATGCTTACTTTTTCTGTATTTAATTGTTTTAAAATCTTTGCACTAGTATCAGGTAAGTAAGCTCCAAGTAGAATACCGCAAACTCTAATACTCTCTAGTAAATTATATAAAACAGTCGCAAGTCTATCTTTCTTAGTCTCGTCTTTAGCTAAAACCCAAGGTGTTGTCTCATCAATATACTTATTACATCTCTTTAAAACGCCGAAAATTTCATCAATAGCATCACCAATATGTAAGCTATCCATTTTAATCTTAACATTATTATAAAGATTTTCTGTCATACTAATTAGTTCATCATCAATACTTTCTTTAACACCTGGATTAGTAATAACACCATCAAAATATTTATAAGCCATACTAACTGTACGATTAACTAAATTACCTAAAATATTTACTAAATCACTATTAATTCTTTCGACTAACAAATCTTCACTATAAACACCGTCAGCACTGAAAGGTATCTCATGTAAGAAATAATATCTAATTGCATCTACGCCATATTTCTTAACTAAATCATCAGCATAAACAACATTTCCTTTAGACTTACTCATCTTACCGTCAGCCATAATTAACCAAGGGTGTCCGAATACTCTTTTAGGCAATGGTAAATCTAAACTCATCAAAAAGCAAGGCCAATAAATAGTATGAAATCTAATAATATCTTTACCAATTAAATGTAAATCAGCTGGCCACCATTTCTTAAATTCCTCACTGCCACCATCAACATCATAACCAATATTAGTAATATAGTTAGTTAAAGCATCAAGCCATACATAAACAACATGTTTGGCATCAAAAGTTACAGGAATTCCCCAACTAAAAGTCGAACGTGAAACACACAAGTCTTGTAAACCTGGTTTAATAAAGTTATTAATCATCTCATTTTTACGAGCAGCTGGTTCAATAAATTCAGGATGTGACTCAATATATTCAATCAATCTATCTTGATATTTAGATAATCTAAAGAAATATGCTTCTTCTTTTTTCTCTTCAACATCTCTACCACAATCTGGACATTTGCCGTCTACTAATTGACTTTCTGTCCAGAAAGATTCACAAGGTGTACAATAAAGACCACTATATTCGCCTTTATAAATATCACCTTTATCATACATTTTTTTAAATATTCTTTGAACAACTTCTTCATGATGTTTATCTGTAGTTCTTACAAATTTATCATAACTAGTATTCATTGTATCCCAAATATTTTTAATTTCTCCAGATACATTATCAACAAACTCCTGAGGAGTAATACCAGCATCTTTAGCTTTTAACTCTATCTTCTCGCCATGTTCATCAGTACCAGTTTGAAAATATACATCATATCCTTCTAATCTTTTAAATCTTGCTATTGCATCAGCTAAAACAATCTCATAAGTATTACCAATATGTGGTTTACCTGAAGTATAAGCAATAGCTGTACTAATATAAAATTTCTTCTTTTCCATAATTATCATACCTTTCTTACCTTAATCATTTAATCCCTAAGAATATAAAAAAGCCATAAATATAAGGACGAATTACCGCGGTACCACCTTATTTTATGACTTAACATACACTCTTATCTTAACGCGATTAAACGATTTAACTCCCAAATCCATACTCCCTATTAATCTTGCCCATCTTTCACCAACTAAAAGGCTCTCTTTTCAAAGACGCTTAGGTACCCATTTGTTCCTTGTTAATTACTCATAGTATAGCACATTTTCTTTTATTTGTTACTTATTTTTTATTTATCTATATGAATTATTGATTACTTCCCGCCCGCCACTCCCTTAAGAAGGCTCTCATTTAATTTGTTTATCGTTTTACTTATATAACCAATTTTTCTTTTAAATAATCAAAATAACCCATAAATTTTCTTACGATTATTCTAAATTTTCTCTTTTTAATTCCTTTTTTCTTTTTAATTCAGCAGATTTAAAATTTGCTAACACCTCTATGTCTGTATTAGACAAAGTATCATTTAATGCCTTCATGTAATCCGATAATTTACTTCCATAACCATAATTTGCAAAATTTACATAATAACCAAGTTCTTGTATTTTTTTTATAAACTTTTCAATGTCTACAATTGCAAAAATACTTTTTTGACACAATTCATCAATTTCTGACATTTCATTAATTGGTGGAATGTATTCCATTTTTAAATAATCATTTAAGTTCAAAAATTTTTTGCTATTAGAATCAAAAATGCCACTGGCAGCAAGATTTACAGAAAATCTCATCGGAATATATTTTATCGAGGCATTTGTGCCAATATTATTAATTATTATTTGACTACAACAAACTTCTGGATTATCTGAACATAGTTCCGTATACTTATCTTTTAAAAACTCAATCAACTCTGGAGTGCATAAAAAACCAACCGCTGTCGAAAGTGTTAGTAAATCATAAGGAATATTATTTTTTCCAAGCAATACTACAGCTTCTTTTATAAGATTTTCACACAATACAACAAATTCATCCGTATTTTCCATAGCTTCATATTCTAAAATTGTTTTTGCTTCTGATTTAGAAGCAATATCCATATCTTCTTCTTTAAAGCCAACTAAAGGAACATATTTACGCGCCATTTCTATTTCTTGTTTAATTTTTAGTAAATCATTCAACATTTTAAAAACCTCCACAACACAGTATAACCATAATCAACTGCTACTTGTGCTACTAAAATAGCATACAATTAATTTAAAGTCTACATTAATTGCACTTCTAACTAAACTTTTTTAATCTATGCTAAAATATTATTTAGTTATCTACAAATGCGTTACTTTTAATTTACTATTGCAATATAATTGTATATTACAAAATACAAAAATTGGCAATTTTGCAAAAAAGTATTCTGTAGAATACAAAATTAAATATTTTATCCAAAAAGTATTTTAGAGAATACAAAATTGGCACTACGATAGATTTTCTTTGACACTTAAAACGAGCCAGACCAGATTTCACCTAGCCTCACTCAAGATTTCCTTGTTGTGTATCTAATTATATCTTGATACAACCAATAAAATTGTCTACTAAAATACTCCAACTCTCCTTAATCACACCTCTTACCAAATTTTCTTTCCAAACTCAATCCATTATATTTATCAATCTTAATATTTCCATCATCACTAATCCCATAAAGCACTTGATCATCTTTAACAATCTCTAAAACCCCAACTCCATTTAAGAAAGTCTTATTATAATCGTAAATAAAGTCCAAACCTCTTTCTTCTTTTGGCTCCAAAGTAAAATAAGCCCGATACTTATCTAGTTGCCTCTTATACAAATCTTTTTTAGTTGCTAAGATATTAAAATCATCAAGATATAACTGCAACCCCGATAATAAAGTATAGCAAAAATCCCTTATATTACCCCTAAGACTCGTACTAGGCAAGCCTACATAAACTATTGCCATTTCTACTAAATTACCAATATTAATTATATCATCTTCGCATAAATAAACCTTATTAGCGTCCATATCCTCACATAATTTACCTGATTTATAATAACTATCAATGCCTAAAAACCCATCATGAGAATTATATGTTTCCCTTAAAAATTCAAGTTCATACATTACAAACCTTTTAACTTCCAACCCCATCTTTAACCTTTCCTGCTCATTAAAATTAATACCCGCTACCAAAGATAACCTTTTTCTACTTTCCTCTATCTTATCAAAATTTCTAACTATGCTAATATCCTCTAACTCCTTAGCAACCATAGGAACCCTTTTTATACTATAAATACTTGAGCCCTTTAAATTAAGAGCAAGCCTACAAATCATATCTTTGAAAGAACATATTAATATAATTATTCTTCTTATCTAAAGCAATATTCTTCCCTCGAAAAGCCTCATCTAAAATCTTAATACGCCCTTGAGATGTTAATATATAAGTAGGTATGCCCGAAACAAACATTACCCCTAAAGTATTACCATCCTCTAAAAACATATCTTTTTTTAAAATCTTTAAAGAAATAGCCGACCTTAAACCAATTTTCTTCATTTCCCACTCTAAATCCCTTAAAAAAGTCAAAATAAAACCCGTATTATCCATAAAATCTCCTGTTCTAATACGAGTATATAATTCTTAACATGAAATATCAAGTTTAGAAGTAACTAAAATATTAATAATTTTCCCAATTTCTTTATTACATTCACTATTTATAACTAAAATAATCCCTTCTACATTACTATCAATAATAACCGGTCTTATATCACACCCACTACAAATCTCGTCTTTAATCTTATCCATTTCATATAAAGACATATTAATATATTTTTTTACTTCAAACTGTCCTATATCTGTATTATTAAAGATAACATCCTCACGATTAGTTGCCAAAAACTTAATACCACTATAATTAGTTAAAATAGTCAGTAAAGTCTTAACATAATCATTATATTCTTTGATAGCTATCCTTTTATTTAAAACAATTTTATCGCCGTCCATACCTATTTCTAAAGTATCATTCGTCTTAATAGAAAGCCTTTTTCTTATATCCTTAGGAATTACAATGCGACCTAATTCATCAATTCTTTTTATTTGTCCGTTCATATCTTACCTCTAAATTTATTATTATCTTTTTTTAAAAATTTATAACATTATTTTTTATCAATATATCTTATTATTACTTCCAACAGCCTCCACCCCTGAAAAGTATTTCTTATAAATTATTAGTTTTAATTCTTTTTAACTATTAAATATTTAAATTTTAGTTTATACTTATAAATGGGTGATACAATGAAATTTACAGAACTAACAGAACAGGAATTTCAAGATTTTGTAGATACACAGCCAAGTAAGAACTTTTTTCAAACTGTAATGATGAAAAAGAAGTTAGAATGTGATGATACTAAAGTTTACTTAGTTGGGGTTAAAGAAGATAATAAAGTTATTGGGGCTAGTTTACTCGCAGAAACGCATCAGAAATTTCTTGGTAAAACGACATTTGAAGCTTATAAAGGATTTATTTTAGATTACAAAAATAAAGAATTGCTTAGATTTATGACTGATAATGTCAAAAAATTTTTAAAAGAAAAAAATGGTTTAAAATTAGTAATTGACCCTTACATCCCAGCTGTTTCTCGTAATATGGAAGCTGAAATTACTGATGAATTTGATAACCGTGATATTATAGAATATTTACATACATTAGGTTATAAAGACTCACAAAGTGATCAAGTAAAATGGACTTACTGTCTTGATATTAATGGTAAAACTAGTAAAGAACTATTTAATGATTTTCGTAGTAGTACACGTAACAATATTAATAAAACTTTAACTAAATATGACTTAAATATTAGAACTTTATCTAAAGATGAGTTAAAAGAATTTAAAACTATTACTAGTGATACTTGTGATCGCCGTTCATTTGCGGATAAATCTTTAAAATATTATGAAGAAATGTTTGATTGTTTTAAAGATGATGTTACTTTTAAAATATGTGAAATTAATTTAAAAAATTATATTCAAAAGTTAGAAGATTCTAACAATGAAATGACTTCTAAGCTAAGTGAGTTATCAGATTCTAATTCTAACTTAAAGAAAAAAGAAGTCATGAAAAAAGACATCGAAAATAATGAGAAGAAAATAAAAGAAGCTAAAGATTTAATGCAAGAAAAAGGCGAAATAATTCCTTTATCTGCTGCTATGTTTATATTATATGGTGATGAAATTATCTATTTATTTAGCGGTTCATATGCCCAGTACATGCAGTTCTGTGGACAATATCGCTTGCAATGGGAAATAATTAAATATGCTGCTGAACATAATTACAAGAGATATAACTTCTTTGGTATTCAAGATGTATTTAATCCAAATGGTAAAGACCGTGGTGTTTATGAATTTAAAAAAGGTTTTGGGGGCTATGTTGAGGAATTACTTGGAGCTTATGAATTATCATTAAGTCCAGCCAATACATTACTTAATATCTTAAAGAAAATTAAACACATAATTAAAAAGAAAGGAAATTAATATATGAACTCAATTATAGTCGGAGGTTTTATAGAAAAAGACGGCAAATTCTTATTAGTACAAGAAGCTAAAGAAATATGCAGAGGAAAATGGAATATTCCTGCTGGTCATCTCGAACCACAAGAAAGTATTTTTGATGGAGCTAAAAGAGAAATTTTTGAGGAAACTGGCTGTAAAGTAGAACTAACTGGAGTCCTAAAAGTTTGTAATAAAATTTTAGAAGATGGTATTTGGCTTGGTATAATTTTTTCAACTAAATTATTAGAAGAAAACATAAATATAAATAAATCAGAAATATTAGATGTAAAATGGTTTAGCTATGAGGAAATACTAAAAATGAAAGATGAATTAAGGTCACCTGACTGGATAATAAGTAATCTTAATACTCTTGTAGAAAAAAAGCAAGCAGAATTAGATATAATTAAAGTAATATAATATCTTCAAATATAAATAAAAAGTAACTGTTTAAAATTAAAATAATTAGTTTTATAACAGTTACTTTTTATTTAGTTTTCTATCAAAATATCGCTAACAAAAAAACTGTTTAACCAATTAGCAATGGAATAAACAGTTTTCATTTTGTGTTTTTAAAGTATATTTTTTAAAATGACAGTCTTAGTTCTACTCATTTCATGAAGAGTACTAGCAACACCCTCATTACCATAACCAGAATGCTTCCAACCACCAAATGGCATTTCAAATGAACGGAAGAAAGAAGCACCATTAATAATTACGCCACCACATTCAAGTTCATTAGC
>CAKOSN010000038.1 GCA_934102255.1 uncultured Bacilli bacterium
GATAATTACTTCTATCATTTTTAATAATTTTCTTCATTTTCTTATAATCATTTAAAGTTAAATTAATTGTTTCCATATAATACCTCTAGTTCATTATACCAAATTATATTTAAAAGAAAAGCCCTTTTAATTTTTTAATTATTATTAAAATTTTCGTTGCCAAATAATAAATCGTAGTGATATGATACGACTCTTAATAAAAAAAGGAAAGGAAAAATCAACTCTTAATAAAAAAAAGAAAAATCAACTTAGTATAGTTACCATAAACCAACTTTAAGATTACAACTTGATGAGTTCATTAATCTTGCTAATTTTGCAAATAAAAATGGGAAAAGCTAAAAAAATTACTTAAGTTTACTTTTCTTAAGTAATTTTTTTTAAAATTCTGCCTTTACTTGCTACCTCTTTATATATATCTAAATATGAACTGTCTGAAGATAATTTTTTACTTCCCTTAGGTTCTTCTTGCTTAAATATTAAGGAGACATTGTCATCCCAGGCACAAAGTTCTAAAAATCTAATCATGCTATCACTAACACCTTTAGAATTACCTTTATAGGAATTAAATAACTGAATTAAATACTTATAACCTTTCTTATTACCATGGAATATGCCAAAAGCATAAGCCAGTTTTACTAATCCTAACATAACCACTTCATCAAATTTATTTGTCCTTACTATATTTAGTAAATTTATCCATCTTCCTTTATTTTTCATAAAAAATGGTATATCACTACTTTCAAGTGCCATCATAACCATGAACTGTGGTAAATACTTTTTATCATATGCCAGATACCATTCAATTAATGCATCCAACTTATTGTTAAGTGCCATTCTCCTTACTAGCAATGGATATTTAATCATTAATTCAACTGCTAAAGAATGGTCTAAAGCACTAAGATAATTTACTAGTATACTAGCATCAACCAGTCTCATAACCTTATAAGAAGGCAAACACTTTTTATCTAAGGCTTGATACCATCTGATAACATCATCAACATGATTTTCTTTTATCATTCTATCAATAGTTTCTGAATATTTAAATCCTAATTTCATGGCATCATCATAACCTAAAGCCTCAAAGTATTTTATTATTTCTGCTTTAGAAGCCCTAGAATCACTTCCTCTTACTAACATTGGGCGCAGATTTTTACCTTTAAAATACTTTCTAAACAATTCATTTTGTAAAAGACTCTTTAATTTAGTAAAATTATATTCTTCACTTTTATAAAACTCATATTCTAATTTATATGGCAAACCCTGAGCAATAGTAACATCTTTGAAGCTATCACTAAAATCAGCTATATTTCCATTATAATATAGACCATTCATTATTTGTTGATATAAGTTATTATTCAAAATTTTAATAACATCATCATAAGTATAATCATCTTTCCAGTCTACTTTATGTTTTAAAACAATATCAGATAAAATTTCATGTAAATACCAACCATATAAGGAACATAACTCAAAAAAATCCTCACTACTCATATACTTTAAGAGTTGTTGAAAAATTGAAACCTCGCCAGAAACATCAAGATAATTATAAGAAGCATACGTTTCAAAGCCGGCAAACAATACGCTTAAATCTTTACCAATTAGCATTTTTTTTAAAATTGGAAAACTGCTAATATAATAGATTCCTAAACACGAACCTTGCCACATATCTAAAATTTCATCCTTGGTTTCCCTATCCATTTCAAACTTATCAAAATCCAAAAATATTTCTGGATATCTACTATGAAACTTTTCATTTTTATAAAGATAACTATAATCACAATCATTATATTTGATATATAAATAAACTTTTTCTATAATAAATTCTTCATAATCAGAAACTGTATTTAAATTTTCAAAATTACTTCCAACCAGTTTTTTTAAGACAATTTTTCTTAAGAGTGATCCATAACTAGTTATAAGTTTTAATAGTTCACCACTTCCGAATTTTTGTAAAAAGACCTGATAAAAGCGAACATTTAAGCCAAAAACATATAAAACATCTTTATCTAAAAAATATATAGAATCATCTGGATTATGGACAAGACTATCAAGTAGACAGGAGGAATCATAATGATAAAAGTTTTTTCTTACTTCAAAAGATGCTTTTTCTGAAATCCAAAGTTCTGGATACACATCATAAAATACTTCGTTTAATTTATTCCAATTTTCCTGATCTTTATTGTAATACTGAAATTGAAGACACCATCTAAAATAATTAAAAACAAAACCGAAAAATTCTAAAAAGTCATTATAATCTTTAATATTTTGGCATTTACTAACTACCTCTTCTCTTTCAAAATAAGATGGTATTCCTTTAAAAGTCTGCCATATATTGTCATCTCCTAGTTTAATAAAAAGGACCTTTTTTTCTGATTCAAACCTTATTAAATTATCTATTCCCATAATTTTTATTAAACGAGCATCTATATCATCAACAGCTAAATTTCCTTCTTTAACTTTTTTTAAATCTTCTAAACTATTTACTGAAATTTTACTATTCATAAACACTACCCCTTTTGTTTCATTGATGCCTATTATAACATACTTTTTTTTAATAGCAAGCAAATATATTATTATCCAAATATAACCCCTTAAGGGTGGGGGGGAAGTAATCCCAAATAAAAAGATTAACTTATAATCAAGTCAACCTAATTTTTAATCTTAACTACTTTATATCTATTATCCCAAAGTTTAAGTAATTCTTTTAAACCAACGCTACCTAATATAAAAACCGTAACATTAATAAAATAAGTATACCTTGGTTGAATTTCAATTAACATATAAACAATCGTATTCGTAATAAACAAAATATAAAAATAAAATAAATTACTATTTAAAATATCTTTTTTCTTTAAAAACACTCCTGCTATAAGTCCTAGAATCATTACTCCATATATAACTTTATTAACACCAGATACTAAATCCTCTAAGAATTTACAAGAAATACTTATTCCCATAATAGAAATAACCTTATCATTATAAATACCACTACTAGATTCTAAAGAACCATTTAACACAAAATTATTAGTCTTACATACTAAGAGCTTACCTATTTTTAAAGGATTATTGATTCTCATCCTTATTACTTCTAGTTCTTTTGCCTCATCCCCTAAGTAAATCTCGTCATTCGTATCATATCTACCACAAGTATCCGGATTAGTTCCTAACACAAACTTCCATAAAGGATTATTATTCTTAAGACCATCTTCGTTAATATTATTTTTAACTAAATATCTTGATGTTCCCATATTAATTAAAAGATAAAAGCAAACAAAGATACTACATCTTACTACTGTAAGCATTAATTTTTTACTCTTTTTAAAATCCTTCTTAGTTAATTTTAATACTCGATATAATAAATAACTAAAAATTACTACTATTCCTTCTGGTCTTAAAACATTAGAAAGCCCTAGTAAAATACCCGCAATTATATAATTTTTTAATTCATCTTCTTTATTATTCTTTAAAAGAAAATATATACTTAAATAACTAAGTAAAGTACTTAAATGATGATTAGATATAACTGTGGCTGAATAAATTGAAAAAGGAAATACAGCATATAAAGTGGATACTATTCTAGACTCCCTTTCCCCTACTAACTTTTTAACAGTATTATAAATGAAATAAGTCAAACTTAATTCATAAAAAATATTTAAAACTTTTAAGAAAACTTCACTATTAATTATTTTTAACATTAAAGCTTCATATAAAACAAATCCTGTTTGATAAGGCCACATACTAAAGTAACCTGTTTTACTAAAGCTATAATCTCCTAAATTAAACTTTCTAGCTGCTTCTAATAAAACCGCAAAATCACTAGTCTGAGGGACATTAAAAATAACTATCCCCGCAATTCTTATAATAAGACCAACTAAAAGTAAATAAAGAACAAAGTGTTTACCCTTGTATTTTTTTATTATAAATATAATACTTATAACTAAAAGCAGTCCTAAAAACAAATTATTACTAATAAGAAAAGCTAAACTTAAAAAAATGGGTATAATAAGACTAATATTCATAAAAAACTTATCTAACTGAAAATCTTTCAATTTCTTTTTTAACATACAAACCTACCTTTCATCTTTTAGTATAAGGTAATTAACTAGTTTTAGCAATATTTCTATTGGCAAAAAAGTATTTTTGCGTTAAAATGTTTATAGGAATTGCCTAGTAGCCAAGTGGTAAGGCATCAGATTCTGACTCTGACATTTCGTGGGTTCGAGTCCTACCTAGGCAGCCATTTTGATATTAAGGACCTTTATGGTTCTTTTTATATAACAAATATTGTTTTTTTATAAGACAATCTATAGGACAATCTAAAAAGATGAGGAGATTTATAATGCAAGATAAAGTTATTATTGGGATTATGCCTAATTTAAGTAAAAGTGATGATGATTACTTTTTAGAGCAAGAAAAATTCGTTCGTAATTATAGTAATAGAATATTTGAATGCGGCGCTATTCCGATTGGAATTTTAATTAATAAAGATGATGTTTCCGAAGCCTCTCTTGATTTATGTGATGGCTTTCTACTACCAGGTGGTAGCTGTGTTGACCGTACGTGGTATGAGGTAATTAATTACGCTATTAAAAAAAATAAACCTCTTCTTGGAATCTGTTTAGGTAGTCAAGCTCTTTCTATTTATGGAGCTTTAATTGACCAGGTAAGTGGAGACTACAAAATTGAGGATTTAATGAAGGTTTATGTCCAAACTAAAAAAGCTAATGATAATATGATGACTAAAGACTTACCGAAAGATAACATGCATCTTCATGAAGTTAATAAAGATAATATTGATACCGCCAGACACGATATAACTATTAATAAAGACTCTATTCTTTATGATATTTATAAACAAGATACTATTAGCGTAGTATCTCTTCACAGCCATGATTATAGATTCTGTGGAAGAGATTTTATGATAAGTGCCAAAGCAAGCGACGGTGTTTCTGAAGGCATTGAATATAAAGATAAAAATTATTTTATTGTAGGTATCCATTTTCATAATGAATTAGATAAAGACCCAAAAGTCTTAAAAAGACTCATAAAAGAATGTCAAAAAAGAAAGAATGTTTAAATTTTTTAAGTTTAAACATTTTTATTTTGCTAAATCACTTACATAAGTAACTATCGAATGAGCATCAATTATATCTTGAAATCTATCTTTTTCAATTACCAAGCTAACCTCTATTGGATAATCATTAATATTTAAAGCAATAACAATTATATTATTCCTATTCTTAAATGCACAAACAAATAAATCCGGACGACAAACATCAACACAAATACTATAAGCCCCACTCTTAACAAAACCACCTAAATGCTTAAGATAATAATAAATAGGCGTCAAAATAATCTCATTATTTTCGTTCAAGATAACTGGACTTTTACAAAAGTTTTCACTGTGATTAGGACCGCCATTAATATCTAATAAAATATTCCAGTCTATGTAACCATTCATACCATTATTTATGTTACCAAGCATTTCTAACATATAAAATTCCGCATCACGCGTCCAATTTTTAACATTATATTGACTAAAACCAGAACAATTTTCTGTACACCATAATTTATATAAAGGAAAACTACTGTGAACTAAAGCTAAATTTTTAAAATGCATACCGGCATAATTATGAAAAGCAACACCAGCAATCATTTTATTTTTAATACTTAACTCATTAACAACGTTATATAAATTATTTTTATTATGGTCCCACAAAATTATTTTAGTACTAATTTTACTTTTTCTTAAAAGTGGTAACAAGTATTTTCTGATAAATAAATTTTGATCATCTAAGGAATATAAACACGACTCCCAACGTTGCTTAGCATATGGTTCGTTTTGAATTGTTAAATAATTTATATAAATATCTTCTTTAGCATAACTTTGTAAAAATTTTATCAAATACTTACTATAATCAGCATATTTTTCTTTTAAAAGAACACCACTCTCTAAACATTTATTAGTTTTAAAACATTTAGGAGGACTCCATGAGCTTGCCATTAACGTTATTTTTTTATAATTTAAAATATCTTTTAACATTGGAATTATTGTTTCTTTATCATGATAAATATTAAAATCACTCAAATCATCTTTTTGACAATATTCATAAGAATTAACACAAAAATCATTACTGCCAATAGATATTCTTCCCAAATTATAATTTAAACCTTTTTCTCCGTAATAATATTCCAAAAATTTTTTTCGATTTTCCGAAGTCATTTTAAAATAATTAATACTACTAGCCTCTGTAATAGCGCCACCCAAGCCGTCCCAGCATGCTATTTCTAATTTAGGATAAATATTAACAATATTTCATTCATAATCATCATTAAAATCAAAATGTAGAACATCATCTTCTCTTAAAAATAACCCATTTTCAATATTAGTAACGTATTTTTCATCAAATCACCTACCTAAATTTTAACATATAAAAATATTATTTAATAAAAAATATTATAAAAACATACTGATTAACCCTTATGACTTTAAAATTCACTTACTAAAAGATTATAATTAATAATTTAAGTAATAATGAGACTTTAAAAGCCTAAAAACCCTTTGAAAATAAGAAAAACTATATTATAATAGACAAAGAAAAGAGGAATATTATGACAAATAAAGAATTAGCAGACATTTTACTTCCTAATGTTGTGCATGATTATAAATATTACGAAGAAAAATATCCAGATAGAAATTTAAGTGAAGGTGCTTGTGTTACTCGTTTTGCTCCTTCTCCTACTGGTTTTGTTCATTTAGGAAGCTTAGCAACATCATTTATGGCTATTCAACTTGCTAAACAAACTAATGGTGTATGTTTTTTAAGAATCGAAGATACTGACGGTAAAAGAACTATTGAAAATGGTGTTCAAGGCATTATTAATGATTTTAAAAATTTAGGTATTACTTTTGATGAAGGCGAAGGCTTTGGGGGCAACTATGGTCCTTACTTACAATCAGAAAGAAAAGATATTTACCAAGCTTATGCTAAAAAGTTAATTGAAGAAGGACTTGCTTATCCATGCTTCTGTACTCCTGAACATTTAGAAGAAATTAGAAGTTATCAAGAACATAAAAAACTACGTCTAGGTTACTATAAAAAATATGCTAAATGTCGTGATTTAACTATAGAAGAAATTAAAGAACATTTAGATAATGGTGATAAATATATTATCCGTTTCCGTAGTCAAGGTGATTTTGAAAATAAAATAATTTTACATGATGCCATTAAAGGCGATATTGAAATGCCAGAAAATGATATTGATGATGTAATTATTAAAAGTGATGGTCTTCCAACTTATCATTTTGCCCATGTTATTGATGATCATTTAATGCATACAACTCATGTTACTCGTGGTGATGAATGGGTAGCAAGTTATCCAAAACATCATGAATTATTTAAACTATTAGGTTTTAAAGAACCAGTTTATGCCCATATTGCGCCAATTACTATTAAAGAAGGAACAACAGTTCGTAAATTAAGTAAAAGAAAAGATAAAGAAGCCGCTATTAGTTTCTATCAAAAACTAGGTATTCCAACTGAGGTTATTAGATTGTATCTAGCTACTATTGAAAACTATGACTTTGAAGAATGGTATAATGCTAATCCTGATAAAGGAATTGATGATTTTACATTTGAATTTAGTAAAATGCCTATTGGTGGTACTTTATTCGATATGGAGAAATTACAAAGTATTTCTAAAATCTATTTTAGTCATTTAAAGAATTATGAATTATATGATATGGCTTTAAAATACACTAAGGAATATGATGAAGAATTCTATAACATCTTAGTTAATAATAAAGAGTATGCACTTAATGTCTTTAATATTGAAAGAGATATTGAAAGACCTCGTAAAGATATTGCTTCTTTAAGTGATGTAAAAACTGAATTTAGTTATATGTTTAATGAATTATTCTATAAAGATACTAACCCATACGCTGAATGTAAAGTATGTGATAAAGATATTGTTTTAGATTATATTAATAATGTTTATAATGAAACTGATACACAAGAAGATTGGTTCAATAATTTAAAAGAATTTGCTGTAAAAAATAACTACTCAGCTGATAAAAAAGCTTATAAAGCTGAGCCCGATAAATACAATGGTATGGTTGCTGATTTCTGTGCCCTACTTCGTATTATCATTTGTAAGAAAAATCAATCACCAAATATTTATTATTTAATTAAATATCTAGGTAAAGATGAATTAGTTAAAAGAATTAATAAATTCTACGAAGAAAGATAGTCAAATGCGACTATCTTTTTTAGTTAATTTTTAGTAATAACATTTCTGAATGTCTTATTAATAATAGAACCACCAGTATACCTTGAAAAACTAAAGATGTTGCTAACAGAAACCCCTGCATCATATCCCCTTTCCAACCATGGATATTTATCTGTTATTGACCAACTGCCAGAAGAATACCAAGCATTAAAAAGGCCATGTGCTTTATAAACCTCATTCAAAGCTTCACCAATTTTATCTGTGTACCACCAATTCTCATCAGTGCCATTTTCACCTTCAACTCTATAATGATAAGTACTGTAATATTTAATATTCGGCATATTTTCATCATTAAAGCCACTATTACCATAAATTATTGTATTATCTTGATTAAGCATAACTCCCATAACATATTCATAAGCACCACCAGACATATCATAAATACCATACGTATTTCCAGTAGTTGAAGCATTAACACCTTTACTTTTCCAATCATAACCTTCCGGACAACTATTCGATACGACATAGATAGCATTAAGAGTTTTACCACCGCAACCAGTAATTCCGTTCCCGTTTGCATAAGAACCATAATCATTAAGATTATCCTCTATTAACACATTATTTTTCCACGGCGTACAACCACTTTCTATACAATTATCCCCGTCAAGATACCTACCATACTTAGAATTTGTAAGATAAGCAACTGCTCCCCAGTCCATATTTTTCATCATATGACTATCTACTTCATTAGAATTTAAACCATAAACAGAAGAAGATGTTGTACTAAAGCTTCTTGATAAATAAAACATAGTACTAACATTCAGATTAGTTAAACTTTTTAAACTAGGTTTTATCGTTGCTAAATCAGTCGTTCCCGTCATTTCAAACTTTCCTACCCAAATACCAGATAATTCTGTATCACCAAAAGTAAAAGCCGGATGTGTTAAATATTCGCCATTCTTACGGCCATTTGCTTTAGGTCTTTCCGTACTTTCAAAAATAATATTAATCATTTGCTCATCGCTAACCCCGTTTTCGGCATTCCATAATTTGTAACGATATCTTGGTATCCATACATACATTTGTAATACATCATCCATATCAATAGTTTTGCCAATTATGTTAGTTTGCAAATTCATATTATCATCGAAATATTTGCTTTTCACAGTACTATCAGCACAATTAATTAAAACAGCATTCGCCCATTTATGATTTTCATAGTCATACCAAGAAGTATTTTCATCAGCAACTATAATATTACCAGCAGCATCATAAATAACGGGAACAAAACCTTGATAAAGTTCTGGCTTAGTAACATTCTTAATAGTCTGAAAATACAAATTACATTTCACCTTTTTATTTAGATTACTAATAAATAAGCCCCACGTCTCATCATTCCAAGTAGACGAGACCTCATCATCACATACAGCTTTTTCAAAAACAGCAGCATTTTTACTGGGTATTTCTGAATTTAAAGCATTATCTACATAAACTAAAGCGTTATCGTTATCTAATAATTTCTTTCCAAACTCTAAATTAATTACTTGTAAAAATAGAATTCCTAATATAATTAAAATCAGTACTCTTTTCTTCATTTTAGCCTCCTAAAGACCATTTTTCGACATCATAGAGTATACAACTCTATGAAAAATGCCTTCTAAAGCCAGTATTTACCGGAGTTTATAAATAAGTTGACCATAAATTTTGACCACAATAGAAATTGATTTGTTGACTAAAAAGAACTATGCAAAGCCCTATAAATACTCGTTTACCAGCATTTTTTTCTGACCATAATTTTGACTAAAATGATTTAAAAAAGAACCTTTCAAATGCCTTAAAATTGTGATATAGTTAATATATAAGTTAAAAATAGACGCCGATTTTACGCTTTCATAGAGTTGTATACTCTATGAAAAACTCCGAATTTAGCACTTTAAAAAAACCAGATTTCAATTAAAAATCGGGTCTTTTTCATTTTCAATATAATTTTTTAAATCTTAATAACTATTTTACAAAATAAACACTACACTTAGTTTTACTAACTCCATTTGTAATATTAAGAGTCCAACTACTAACATCAAAGGTTGCCGTTGCTCCATTCGTACAACTAACATCTTTTAAAGTAAGACTAGTATCTTTACTTGGAAATCCTCCACTAACATAAACATCATTAATAAAAGCTATCTTTTTTATTGGCTCATAAGTAAATTCGGCAACCGTCGTTCTTATGACCTCCGTATCAGCATGTGCCGTAAACTTAGAAAAAGCAAAATAAACTATCGTTGACAAACATAAACATAAAGAAACTGTACCAATTCCATATTTTAAATATAACACCCTGTTTTTCTTACGGTCTAACTTCTTTAATACCTTATTATAATCCTTACTCATAACAAATTCCTCTCTACTATAACCAAATTATATCAAAAAAAAACCAAAGAAAAAAGATAAATGCTTATAAATTAATATAAAGCACTTACCTTTTCTTTATAACTATTAAGTAACTCCTCATCAGGTATCATTACATATAACTTACTCATTGGATAAGAGAAAGTATAATCTAATGCAGAAGTACCATTTAAATTTACTGATTCAATTTCATAACTAGAAGGATTACTTATCTCTTTTTTAATAAAGTCAGTTATTTCCTTTTTAGTCATGTTAGTAATCATTGCATCATCTAATACATCCAAAAACTTAGTATAACTTGTAATAATTTTAGGACTCATAGCTTTCTTAATTAAAGCCTCTAGAACAATCATTTGATTTTCACCACGTGTAATGTCACCGTCAGCGAAGGAATGTCTTTCTCTTACAAACGATAAAGCTGCATCGCCGTCTAAATGATTTAAGCCCTTCTTAAAGCTATAAGTTTTTGTCATAGTCGAATCATAAATACCCGTTTCAAAAGCATACTTACTATTAACATCAATCCCACCTAGTAAATCAACAATCTTAATTAAAGAAGTAAAATTAAGTCTAACGTAGTAATCGATTTTTACGCCCGTAAAATTTTCAACGGTCTTCATTGCCGTATCAATGCCATATAAAGAAGCATGTGTAAGTTTATCCTTACTATTCTTTCCAGCTAAAGTAACATAATAATCTCTTGGAATATGCGCCATGACAATTTTTTTCGTTACCGGATTAACGGTTAAAACAATATTAACATCACTTCTAGTTTTAGTAGCAATCTTATTATACGTATCAACCCCACTAATATAAATACTAAAAGTATTCTTTGTTATATCCATATTGTTCTCTTTAACATTAGTTTTTATTGTAATTTCATAATCATAAATACTCTTCGTACTACTAGCATACCCAGTATCATTTTCTCTTAATACCGTATCCGTTGCATTATCAATTAAAATAGCTGGAATCTTTTCCATTAATAGAGCTGAGGTTAAACTAGAAACATCATCGAAAGTAACTGTTTTATCGATTTTTTCCTCTATCTCTTCCACAGCCTTCGTATAACCTTCATCACTATTTTTTAGAATACCAATCTCTTTTAAATCATCAACCGCTGTATCTAAACTATTTAAAACAACAACCTTATAAGCCTCAATCTCCGTTTTAGTATGAATCTTATCTAAAAAACTATTAGTTCTATTTAAATACACACAACCAACAACTTCAAAACCAAATAAAACTATTCCTAAAAATAAAGCCCATAAATGCTTATGATTAATATTGCCAATTAAAAATATTGTTAAAATAAATAAAACACCACTAATAATACTAAAGTATAATAAACTTAAAACATTAGTAAAATATAATAAAATCAAAAAAATAATACCCGCAAACAATAAGAAAATATTGAAGTACTGATAAAACTTTCTCTTCTTTTTTTTCTTCATCAATCTCACCTGCTTAAGATTATAGCATATTTATCTATATATACCAATTTTATTACTATAACTTGACATTTTTTTTACTCTTAATTTAACTAATATTTATACTTTATTAAAAAATAACTACAGACTATTTTAATTAATAATTACCTATTATTTTAATAACCGTCCTCATTATTTACAAAAAGAAAATATTGTTAAATCTAACCAATTAGGATATAATAAAATAGAAAATAAGGAGACTTCTTATGAATAAATTTATAAAGAGATTAAAAAATAGTAATAAAGTCTATTTAAGTATTTTAATAGTAACTTTAATAACCTATTTAATAGGATATATAATATTTGTTAAAAATATAGCCGTCTTAACCGGAATAGAAACATTAGTTAGAATGATTTTAATAATTTTATTTGGTATCTGGTTTCTAGTTTGGTTAGTAATGGGACTCGTCTATGTCTTTAATAAAAAATACTCTAGTTTTATTATTATGATTATCTTCACTTTATTATTTAATGGTATTTTCTTTGTAGCAGGTTATTATATTGATACTATATATAAAGAAATAGATAGTATTAGTAAAGATACTATTAACTATACTACTTATCTTATTAGTATGAAAGATACCGAATTTAATAGCGATAGTAAAATTGGTATTATTAGTGATACTACTAATATTGAAGGTAATGTTTTAGCTAAAGAATTAATTAATAAAGATAATCTTCCTAATAAGTTATATCAATATGATGATTTTTACATTATGTTAGATGACTTATATAGCGGTAAAATTGATGCTTGTTTTGTTTCTAGTAATTATACTATTCTTTTTGCTTCCGAAGAAAAATATCAAAATATTAAAGATGATACAAAAGTAGTTTTACAATATAGTAAAGAAATGAAAAATCAAGATAACATTAGTTATACTAATAAGAAGTTAACTGAACCTTTTACTATCTTAGTTATGGGAGTTGATAGTGAGGCTAACGGTTTAAATGCTAACGGCGCTTTTAATGGTGATACCTTAATGATGATTACCTTTAATCCTAAAACTTTATCAGCTTCGATGTTTAGTGTTCCAAGAGACCTTTACGTTCCTATTAGTTGTCGTAATAATGCCCTAGCTAAGATAAACTCTTCAGCTGCTTATGGTACTAGTTGTGTTATTAATACAATGAAACAGCTTACTGATATTGATATTGATTACTATGTAAAAATGAATTTTAAAGGTGTTGTTGATTTAGTTGAAGCTTTAGGCGGTATTACAGTTGATGTTGAAGAACCATGGAGTTGGTATAATGCCGGTGTAAACTATGGTGGCAAGGTATGTGAGCAAAACTCTAACCGTGAATTTGGCGATAAAGTAGTTTGTATGGACCCAGGAATTCAAACTTTAAATGGTGAACAAGCTCTAGCCTATGCCCGTAATCGCCACCAATACATTGGCTCTGACCTAGACCGTATTAGACACCAACAAGATGTTGTTGAAGCTATCGTTGAAAAAGCTAAAACTTTACGTAGTTTCGATGATTTCAAAAACATTTTAAATGCTGTTCAAAAGAACATGGATACTAATATGACTACTGACCAAATATTATCTTTATATGATGTTGGTAAATCAGTTTTAGTTAATACAATTAATGGTAATGAAGTTAAATTCTCAATTTATAAAACAACCTTAGAAACTTATAGTCTTCCTGTCTATTTAGGATACTCTACTACTTCAGCCCTAGGCTATTATAAAGATAGTTTAGAAGATATTAAAAAGATGATGAAAACTAATTTAGAACTATTAGAAAAAGTTCCTAATAAAACATTTAGTATTGATTATAACGAAGATTATACTTTAAAATTTTATGGCAAAAAGATATATGGCGCTAAATCCGTAGCAACCATGCCAAGTCTAATTGGTTCTTCTAAAGATTATGCAAGTAACTGGGCCGTTAGTAATGGTGTTAATTTAACTACTATCGAAGTTTATGAAGGCGATGAACATTTCAATTATTTATATGCTGACGGTATTGTAGCTGACCAATCTATTCATGTTAATTCCGTAATAGGTACCGGTACTAATTTAACTATTTACGTTAATAAACGCGCTACTAATGTAGATAATTCTGATAATCAAGATAATAATAACAATGAAGATAATTCATCTAATGTACCAGAACATAATGAAAATGATACAGTTATTGATAATGAGGAGTAAAAAAGCTCCTCTTTTTAAATTAATTAAATTATTAGATTTAAAAAAGAAGAAAATTCATTATCAATCTTCTTCTATTCTTTAATACCAGTTTTATCAGTGCTTACTGGATTGTAAGCAACAACACTATATTTATTATCTTCTTTTACTAAAATAACATCAACTTTTTTATCATAACCTAAATCACTTACATAACTTACATCAGCACTTATTTCATAAGAATCAACTGAATCTTCACCCATTTTATAAGTTGTCGTTTTAAGTTCATCCATTACTACTTCACTAACTTCTGGTAATAATTGTTTTCTATCATTATAGGCATTATCTTCAATATAATCATAAAAATTATCAACTACTTTATTTACAAACATATCTTTTTTAG
This sequence comes from uncultured Bacilli bacterium, assembly GCA_934102255.1. GTDB lineage: Bacteria > Bacillota_I > Bacilli_A > RF39 > UBA660 > CAG-605. Next base: position 14,670 of record CAKOSN010000038.1, read on the forward strand.
CTGTATTAAAGTACTGAGAACTAGTTACTTCATATTTGTTAATTTTATTATTTAAAGACAATAAATCAATTATAAATACTTTAGCAAGCTCTGTTATATAAGCATTATCATCTACCTCTTCAGCTTCTAGTATTTCTTTTAACTTAGCAAATTCACTCTTGTAATAAGAAGAAGCATTATCATTTATATAATAATCATACTCTGGAATATTACTTTCAACTTTACTAACATTTACTGGTTCTTCTTTTCTTTGCAAGGTTCCATAAAAATAAAACACAATTCCAAAAATCAAGAACAAAGAAATAAGAGCAAAAAACATCTTAAAAATATCACTTTTCTTCATACTTTTTAACATAAATATCACCTATTTTTCTAATATAGGAATATTATAGCATAAATTTTAATTTTTTACTTGAAATTGTACAGTTTTTTTGGTATTATTAAGTTGTCAGTTGAAAGAAAACAACTTAATATTGCAGGTGTGGTTCAACGGCTAGAATGCGACCTTGCCAAGGTTGAGACGGGAGTTCGATTCTCCTCACTTGCTCCATTGACGAATCTGTTCGAACTATTTAGTTTGAACTTGATATATAGAAATCAATCGAAAGATTGATTTTTTTGTGTCTTACAAAGAAATCATCCTAAAGAAAGGATGGTGTTTATGATTAATATTATCAAACAAGAAATACCTATTGATGAATCACTTAAAAAGAAGTTAGAGTTTATTTGTGATTTTTGTAATACTACTCCTATATTTATAAATGGAAGTATTAGAAAAATTGATAAATCTAATTTGGCTTATATTGAACCTCACAAAGTAATTATCAATAATATAATGTTTCTTGTTTTTAATTATTCTAATGATGTTTATATCAAAAATTTTGGTAATAAAATTAAAATCAATGAATTAGAAGATTATTTAAAGCGTACCAACTAGTAATTTTGCCCTAAATAGTTTATAATTAGATTAGAAAAACTTATATCTGATTTATTTATGGGCGAAGTAGTACAAATAAGCCTAGTTGTACTACTTCGCTTTTTTTAGTAAAGGAGATGATGATAATTGGATGATGTAAAAAAAGTTTGTGGTCTTTATATGAGAGTATCGACTGAAGATCAAGCACGAGAAGGTTTTAGTTTACCAGAGCAAAAAGAAAGATTGGAGGCATATTGTAAATTCAAAGGTTTTATTATTAAAGACTATTATACTGATGCTGGTATAAGTGCTAAAACAGGCAATTATAGACCTGAATTTGAAAGACTTAAA
>CAKOSN010000039.1 GCA_934102255.1 uncultured Bacilli bacterium
CAATAAATGGAATCAATTGTCGATAGTTTATCTGTACTACTAATAAAATCTTTAATGGTATCTTCATCAAATGGTTTTATGGCATCTTTAAGATAATTTTCAAACTCGGATACAGTTGGATCATCTGGTGTCAACTCTTTGTCCTTGTGAAATACTTTTACACAAATAAATATTATTAGGCCAATTAAGATAAGTCCTAATAATATGGAGATAATAATAGTCTTTTTGTCTTTAAAATTTATTTTCAATTTATTTTTCATACATACACTTGCCCTTCTCTATCATAGCTAATATAAGAATACCATTTTTTCATTAAAAAAACAATTTATTCTGACAAATTTATACAAATTTTCATAGTTTGATTGACTTATAATAAAGGATATGGTAAATTATTCTTGCATTTAATTGGCAGTGCCAAAGTTTAGTAGATGTGTCTATCCCAGAAATGGTTATTAGTATCTATCTCTGCCTATGAGAAAATATCTAGATAGACTCCCCTATTTAATGATGGTTCGTACTAAGTAAAAGCAAATATAATGAAAGGAGAATTATTTTTATGGCAAGATACACTGGTGCTCAATATAAGAAATCACGTCATCTTGGTTTTTCTACTTTAGAAAATGGTAAGGAACTTGCAAAAAGACCTTATGCTCCTGGTATTCATGGACAAGATAGAAGAAGAAAACTAAGTGAATATGGTGTTCAGTTACAAGAAAAACAAAAAGTAAGATTTATGTATGGTTTAAATGAAAAACAATTTGCTAAAACATTTAAACGTGCTACTAAAATGGCTGGTATTACTGGTGAAAACTTACTTCAACTTCTTGAAGCAAGACTTGATAATGTAGTTTACCGTATGGGAATGGCTACTACTCGTCGTGCCGCTCGTCAAGTTGTAAATCATGGTCATATTACTGTTAATGGTATCAAAGTTGATATTCCTTCATATACAGTAAAACCTGGTGATGTTATCGCTGTTAAAGAACAATCTTTAGACCATCCTGCTATTAAAGCTGCTGTTGAAGCTACTTTAAATAGACCTGCTTATGTTGAATTTGACGCTAATAAGTTAACAGGAAAATATCTTCGTTATCCAGATAGAAGCGAATTAAATCCTGATATTAATGAAGCATTAATCGTTGAATATTACAACAGATAGTAAAAAGACTCTCATCTTCGAGAGTTTTTTTTGCTATAAAATAATGTTAATCATCAAGACAAACTAGCTATTCATATTTTCACCATTATAATTACTTTTTTCCAAACTAAAGCCAACTTCTTTTAAGATTAAAATTGTTTTTAAATCATTTTGGCTTAATTACTCGCAAAAAAACAATCTACGCATTTATAGATTGTTCTTCTTTATTTACTGGATGCATAATTACAAAGCAATTATTTTCAGTTTGCATTGTCTTAATAATTTTGTTTGCCGTATCGACATTTAAACTATTAATTATATCATAAGTATTAGTTATTATTTTACCATACATAATTACATTATCTTGAATTACTGTATTAGTGTACTCAATATCATCTAACCCATAAATAAAATCAGCAATATTACAACGGATTCTTCTTTCTAAACGTTTCTTGGTAATATCCATATTACTATAAGTTTCTTTTAATATTTTAGTTATTTCATTTGGATAGTTAGTTTCAGCACTTATAACTATTTCAAGATATTCACCGACGATTGTAGCGCTTGTACTTAACTTAGTTACAAGATTGCTTTCTAATAATCTTTCTTTTAACTCGCTAGTTGTTCCAAAGTTAGCATTTAAAATAATACGGACATATAATAATTTTTCTAAATCAGACAAGTTTCCAAATAAATCTTTTTTGATTTTATAAGCTAATTTTAACTTTGGTAAGGCTATATTACCTGCTATATCAACACCACGAACCGCTACCTTCTCTGGTTCTTTTTCTTTTATCTTTTCTGGTTCTAAGTATGTTTTGAACTCTTTATTACTTTGATTTTCTTTTATAACAACACTTAGATACTCAGGGTCGAAGTTACCGGTTATAGTTAAGAACATATTACTTGGATGATAAAAAGTATTATAAACTAGATTTATTTCATCCAAAGTTATATTCTTAACATCATCGATATCCCCAGTAACATAATAACGATGATTATCATTTGAAAACACGGTTCCATTTAAAGTATAGTATAAAACTTGATAAGGATTATTCTTACCCATTTTTACTTCAGAAAGAATAATTTTGCGTTCCTTTTCAATTAATTCTTTAGTAAAGTATGGAGTCTCGACATAATCAAGCAAATGAGTAATATTTTCTTTTAATTTGTCAGTAGCTGTTACTTCATAAGAAGTATAATCAAAAGTTGTAAAAGCGTTAATTGAGGAACCTAACTTATTAAAGTATTCATGGGCTGTTTTATTTGGTCCTTCATTAAACTTAACATGTTCAAGAAAATGGGCAATTCCCTTGGATACTTCATAAGTTTTATTTTTAATTTTAAAAGTTGTATCTACACTACCATATTTAACTGATAACGTGGCATAATAGCTGCTGACATTGTTATTTGGCCACATATATACTTCTAACCCATTATCTAACTTTTCATAATAAATAGTTTCATTATATTTATTTATTTTTATTTTCTTTAGCATTAGAACCTCCTAATAGATAGATAGAGTTTAATTTAATCTTTTTGGCTAGATTAACAATCTCTTCTTTAGTAATTTTTTCAATTTCTTTGATACGGTTGCTAAGTAATGGCGAATTAATTAGATTATGGAATACGTAGTTATCTAAAATACTAGTTTCAGTATCTAAACTCATCTTAATTTGATTAACTAAATTTTCTTTAGCAAAAATAATTTCTTCATCAGCAAATTTTCCTTGTTGCATTTCTTTTAAGGCTTTTTTAACTAGACTAACACAAGCGTCTTTATTCTCCGCATCAATACCAGCATAAACAATAAATAAGTTATCTATTTTTTGATAAGCACTATAAGTACTGTAACATAAACCATTATCTTCACGTAAATATTGGTTTAGCTTATTATTTAAAGAACCACTACCAAATATTGAATTAAAATAATGAATAACATAATTTTTTTCTTTTTCAGTTAGCATATCGGTCTTATAAAGCATAATAAATGATGATTGTTCATAAGGTCCAACTTCACATTTAGAGATAACTTTTTTATTTAAAGGATAATTTAGATAGTAATCAGTAACTGGTGGTGCGATATAATTATTTTTAAAGTTTTCAGCAATCTTCATATCAACGTGTTCCATATCTAAATTACCAATAATATAGATATCGCAGCTGAATTCTTTTAAGAATTTTTGGTAATAGTTATATAAGTCTTCTGGAGTTATATTTCTTAAAATATCTAAATCACCATTCATATCAAAGCTAGCTGGATTATTTTCACCTAGAGTTTTAAAAGCTTGTTTAAAAGCATAATTAGTAGGACTATCTTTACTACTTAGAATAGAACTTCTAACCATGTTAACAATCACATCAAAGATTTTCTTATCAGGTACCGTGTTCTTAAAGTTAGGATTAAAGATAAATTCAAAAGGAAAAGCTAATACTTCGTCTAAAAATTTCTTTTCACAGTAAGTTGGGTCTAAAAAATCCATTATAAAGGAAGCAAAGATATTTTGACCTACTCTCGCATTTGTTTCATAAAAGTTAGTGTCATAAAGGTCTTCTAAAGCTTCAATAACATCACGACGTCTAGGATATTTCTTAGAAGTATAAGCAAGATAAGTACCTAAAAGGTTTAACAATGTTATTTCTTCTTTATTAATTTTGTTTTTAAATATTATTTCTAAATGACATGTCTTAAATTTATCAGTTTTTATTGTATAAAGTGTGTATGTATCGTGTTTATAATTTTTATATTCCATATTCAGTTTTAATTAATCAAATAGTACTACGCCTTAATTAATTATTCTCCTTCTTTCTTATTATTTACATTTTTTTAAATTTTAAACAAAAAAGTCCTAATTATTTAGGGCTTCTTCATCATTAGTACTTTCTTTGGCAATAGGATTATACCATTTTGAAACTCCCTTATAAACTAAAGTTAACTTACTACCATTTAAGCGATATAAATCGCATGTACTACTCTTTTCATCAAAATTTTTAGTTGCATACATTAAATCATCATTAATATAAATAAATGAATTAACATCATCAGCAATCTTACTATTAATAATGCCATTATAAAGCATTAATTTTCCTTGGTTATTCTCATAATCCTTCAAATAATAGATTCCATTTTCTGTTTCTGAAATCGTTATATATTCAGGATAAACATTAGTACTGATAACACTTGATTTACCACTGCTAATATATTTTAAAGTGTTAGTATCATTTTCTTTAACTAAATAAACTAAACCAATATCGCTAGTCATATCTTTAATAGAGTTAACTAAATTTTCATCTACTAGTTTATAAGTACCAGCTTTTTTATTAGTTACCTTACTATAATATAAATTATTATCTTCACTAAAGTAAATACCGTCGCCACTTAATAATTCAACTACTATATTTTCATTAACATTTTCTTTAACAAGAGAAGCTTCAGTATCGATTACTTTGTAATAAAGACCATTTTCTTTATTGGATTCAATGTCTTTTTTAAATTCTTCTAAAGATGTATAATTGGCTAAATCGAAATTACTATTCCAATTCATCTTAGTATAGATTAATTTACGGTCAGCTATATCATCTAAGTAAACTTTATTAACGCTACTGGCTAGTAAAGTCTTAGTTTGGTTATTTTGATAATAAACATCGTAAGCACTGACGGTGTAATTTTTGGCATAATCACGCATTTCATTACGTAAATTTATTTCTTCTTGTAGTTTTTGATTAGCTTCATATTCTTCCTTAGTTACACTATCTTTATCTAAAGCCACGAATTTTTTATCACTACTAGCTTTGCTATCTTTAATATTACTATAGATATTTATAGTATCAGTAGTTTTAGTGGTATAAATAAATTTAGTAAAGTTAGGATTATAGCTTAAAAGTTCTTCGATATTAGTTAAAATACGTTCATTACTTGAATCAGCAAAATTATATAAATAATAATTTAAGGATTCATCAGTATTCAAATTAGAATAAAGCATCTTCTTACCGTCTTTGCTTAAAATAATTTCTTCATAAGATTTAGCAGCTACATCAAGTGCTCCAGTTTCGATGTCTTTAACGATTAGACAGTTATCTTTTTCATATATAGCATAATTTAGGGAAACATCTAAGAATTTTGTCACGTCAGTATCAACAAGTGTTGATGAGCCAGTTTTACGATTATAAAGACGAAGGTCCTTATTATTTTCAATATAGTAAACATATTTATCATCGCTACTAAAACCATAACTACTAGCATTATTAGTTAGATTCTTTTTATTACTAGTACTAGTGGTATCTAAAAGATATAACGTATTTTTATCAGTATATAGAATATAACGTACATCACTATTAGCATAAACGATATCTGTTTCTTCAATATTAGTTATATCATTAACGTCATTATTACGAGTTATTACCATTAAACGATTGTCAGCTCCTCTAAAGACGATTGGATAATCAGGAGTAATGTTAGTGCGGAAAAGACTACCTACTAATAGTAATAAAATAGATAGGAATAAAATACTAAATACGATTAAATACGATTTAGTTGATTTGACAATATGATTGCTTTCTATTTCCTCTTGGGTTATTGTTAAGTTTTTTTCTTTCTTTTGCAAAGTAATTCACCTCTACTTATATTATCTTATTAAAAGGATAAAAAGTCAATTTAACTTTACACTATTTATGAATTGTTTTAAAAGATTATTAGTGTTTTGGAAGATTTAGAAATTTCAGCTTTAAATTGGCTTTTCGAAAGTTTAATATTCTTATTAATATAGTAAAATATCTTTAATATAAAATAATTTAATGTAATGTGTTAAGTATTATTGAGGCTAAACAGATTAATTATCACCTTCAATAGCTTTTTCATAAGAAGTACTAAAGAAACGGTCGGTCATGCCAGAAATATAGTCAATTACTACCCTTTCTTTAGTCGTATTCTTTTTATAATCATCGTTCATATATTTATAAAAATAAATATAAATGTCGCTAGTTTCATTTTCTTCATTTAAATCTCTTAATGACTTAGCAAATACGGTTTCCATCATATCATGCCATTTATTTAAGGTTTCTTCGGAGTTAGCTTTACTATAAATGTGTTCATAATTAAATTTTTTTAACTTTTTTAAATTTTCAAAAGACTCTTTGCTCATTTTAATGTAGTCTTTACCAAAACTATTAGTAATAACATCTCTAATAAAATAATTAACAATTTCCTTATTGGTATAGCCAGTTGTTTCCATAATATCTTTAGGTAAATCATTCTTAGTAATTATATGAAGTCTTAAGGCATCTTCAATATCACGACCGACATAAGAAATAATATCGCTGATTCTTACAACGCAGCCTTCTAGAGTACAGGGAATAAGTGAAGTGTTGGCATCTTTTTCATGATAAGTTTTAGTATATTCATTTAAAACATCTTGAAAAGTTTTCTTTCTAGGACGGTAACATTCCAGTTCTAGTTCACCATTATGACACATGATAGCATCAACCACTTGCATAGTTAAATTAAGGCCACTGCCTTTATTTTCAATAAATTCTAATTTACGAACGCTTTGAATATTGTGATTAAAATAGCCTTCCCCTACTCTTAGGGATATTTCATTTAAAATGGCCTCGCCAGCATGCCCAAAAGGAGTATGACCGATGTCATGACCAAGGCTTGCAGCTTCAATTAAATCTTCATTAAGTCCTAAAGCTCTACCAATGGTACGAGCAATCTTACTAACTAGTTGAACGTGAGTACTACGTCTTGTAACGTTATCATTTTCTGTATTAGTAAATACTTGAGTTTTGTTTATATAGCGACTGTAAGCAAGGGAATATATAATACGGTCGGTATCATGAAAATATGGTGGTCTAATATCTTCCGGTTCATCATGCAGGCGAATAGCATCTTTGTTTAGACATGCTAAGTTTCCTAAAAAGTTATCGTGATTCATATTGTCTTTAATTTTAGTTTGTAATTCTTCGTTCATATTAATATATTGGTTTAATCTTTTTCTATAGATTGCCTATAGAATGAAAATATCTAAATGTTTTTAGTAAAATAAAATGCATGTTAACAAGTTATTTTTTCAAATAAACAAATGTAAACTTTAATATTTTATATTTCAGATTAATCCATTCCTTTCCTAAATGGTATTTTAACAAAAATAAGTTTTAAAATCCAGAATAATAAATGACATAGTTTTGCAAAAAGATAATTACATTTTATTATAAGTAAACGGAAATAAAATTTTTGAGATTTTTGCAGTTACTTTGTTAATTTATACTTTAATAATCATTTATTTTATGATAGAATTGCAAATTAATTAAGAAGATTTCTTTCTTAACAAATTTAATTTTTTTAATAAGCAGGAGGTTTGTAAATGAAGAATAATATAAAAAAATTAAAAACAGAATTTTATAAAATTCAATGTAAAAATTGGATTAAAAATACAGAGAAAGGTACAAGTGCCGCTGGTAAAATTTTAGAAAATTTACTTAGTAAAGATGATGATAACTTAATTATTGCAGATTATTACGGAATTGAATTAAAAACTAAGCTATTGTATAGTGAACCTTATATTAATCTTTTTTCTATGGTTCCTGACAATAGGCCTTTGGTTCTTAAAGAAATATTAATTCGTTATGGTTGGCCAAGCAGAAAAGATAGAAAATATAAAGTGTTTTTTGGTCAAGTGTTTGGAAATGAATTTAAAAAAGTTGGTTTGTTTAATGAGTTCAAATTAGAGGTTGATAAAGAAAGTCAGAAAGTGCGTCTACTCGTAAGAAACTGCTACACAAATCATGTAAATAAAAATATTTCTTGGTCGTTTGAACAATTAGAAAACCGCTTAAACATGAAATTAAAGTATTTGGCTTTAATTCCGGTGGAGAAAAGAAAATATGGTGATGATGTCTATTTCAAATATCATAATTTTAAATTATATAAATTAAAAAGTTTTGACCGCTTTTTAGAATTAATTTCTACAGGAGATATTCGGGTAAATATTAAAATTTCCTTTTATACTTCTAAAGAAAAATATGGAAAAATTCAAGATAAGGGAACATCATTTGAAATTGATGAAAAGGATATTGATAAATTATTTGATTTAATAGACACCGACGATATGTAATGTTGCATTAAATTACATATTATATATAGAATAAAAAAATCAAGGCTTTAATGGGTTACTACTCATACTAGCCTTGATTTTTAGTTTTTCTTACCATTTTCATACTTATTAACAGTTTCATTTAAATGCATCATTTTTTTATCTAACTCTTTAATAATTAGAGAATTTTCATACATTTTATCGTAAACTTCTAAAGGTATTTTCTCCGTATCGCTGAATTTGTATTCAATTTTATGGTCAAGGCTAGCCCAGAAATCCATGGCAATGGTTCTTATCTGAATCTCACCTTCAACATATTCGGTTTTGTTATTTAAATAAATAGGTATTAAGACATTTAAATGATAAGAGATATAACCAGTATCTTTTGGTTCTTTAATGTAATCTTGTTGTTTAACTATTATTAAATCTTGACTATTTTTAAGAACACTGACGATATCATAAACATCACTTAAAAATGAAACAACAATTCTAATTCCTACAACATCATGAATGTATTTTTTTATATTAGCTAATGTATAGTCATATCCTTTGTCTTTTAATTTATTTTTAATACTTTTTTCACTTTTAATTCTTGATTTAATATGCTCAACGGGATTATAGCCGTGATTAAAAACGAACTCATCTACTAAAATATTTATTTCTGTTTCAAGCATCCTTAAAGCAAAATTATAGTATAGAAACAATTTATCTTTTCATTTTATAAGTATCACCTTTCTTTATATTTTAATTTGATATTAAGTATCACTATATTATATATGTAGCACAGATTAGTAGTGCCATTGTTTTGGAGCCAAGGGGGATAAAAAAAATACCGTAGATAATACGATACTTAATAAACTCAAATGGTCGAGAAGACAGGATTCGAACCTGCGACCCCTTGGTCCCAAACCAAGTGCACTACCAAACTGTGCTACTTCTCGAAATACATGGTGCGCCCAAAGGGAGTCGAACCCCTAACCTTTAGATCCGTAGTCTAACGCTCTATCCAATTGCGCTATGGGTGCATTACTTCCAACGCAATATAATTGTATAATTATTCTGAAAAAAAAGCAAGGTTTTTCTTACTTTTTTCGCTTATTTTTTGCCACTTTTGTTAATTTTGGAAGTTTTCTAGTATTTTATCTAGGATTTTTAAGTCATTATTACTTAAATTAGAGAATTTTTCCTCTAGTATTTTTTCAGAAATATGCATATTTTTAATAATTTTCTTAGCCTCTTTTTTAGTTAAATTATTTAGTTTTATTAAGGCTTCCATTAAACTATTTTTAATTTTCTTTTCATTTAGCAAATATAACTCACGATAAATTTTATATTTTTTTGATTCCGGCTCTGTTATTTTTATCATTTTAACAATAAAAGAATCTGTGCGAGGAGGAATATCAAATGCTATAGGAGGAACTTCTAATAATTTTTTCGTTTTAAAAAAACTGTTAGTGATAACACTTAACTTGGTAATTTCTTTATCTACAACATTTAAAACAAATTTATCCCCCATTAACATATACATTTCATCAAAATCCGTCTTAATCATCTTATAAATAAATGGTTCAATAATACTATATGGAAGCGAAGTAATAATTTTATTTACCTTGGGTATTTCTACGTCTAAAACACTTCCCCAAATAACATCTAAATTAGGAATTGCCTCTAAATAGTCCTTTAATCTCTCATCTAATTCTATGGCATACATTTTCTTTACTTTAGGAGCTATCATTCTTGTTAAAGTCCCCTTACCTGGTCCAATTTCTAAAACTATATCATTTTTGTTAAATTTCGGAAAACTAAGGTACTTATTTATAATATCTTCATCAATTAAGAAATGTTGGTCTAAATAATTTGTATCATTTTTAAACATAATAATCACCTGTTAGTTCTTATTATAAAAGAAAAGAATCATTATTGCAAACAATGATTCTTTAAAATATTAATTTAAAACATTTATTTTTTAAACTGAGAATTATAAAGGTCAGCATAGAAGCCATTTTTCTTCATTAATTCTTCATGAGTACCCTGCTCTATTATGTTACCTTCATTCATCACAAGAATAAGGTTAGCATTTTTAATGGTTGATAAGCGGTGGGCAATTATAAATGAAGTACGACCTTCCATTAGCTTGTCCATAGCTTTTTGTACTAATTCTTCGGTTCTAGTATCAACATTAGAAGTAGCTTCATCTAAAATTAAGAATGGCGCATTTTCAATCATACCACGAGCGATAGTAAGTAACTGCTTTTGACCACCACTGATAGAGTCATTTTCACCGATTACACAATCTAAGCCACCTGGTAATGTCTTAATGAAATGGTCAACGCCAACTGTCTTACAAGCAGCCCAAATTTCTTCGTCAGTTACATTTTCTTGATTAAACTTAATATTATCACGAATAGAACCCTCAAATAGCCATGTATCTTGTAAAACCATGATAAATAAATCGTGAATATTTTCTCTTGTTAAATCTTTAGTAGAAACACCATCAATCAAAATATCACCGGAATTTATTTCATAGAATTTCATAAGTAAGTTAACCATGGTTGTTTTACCAGCACCGGTTGGTCCAACAATAGCAATTTTTTCTCCAGGATGAGCACTAGCTGAGAAATTCTTGATAATTAATCTTGAGTCGTCATAACCAAATTTAACATTTTTAAATTCGATATCGCCTTTAACCTTTGATTTATCTAAAACTTTTGTCTTATTACTTTCATCAGTCATTTCTGATTCGTCTAAGAATTCAAAGACACGTTCTGAAGCAGCAGCAGTTGTTTGAAGAGACGTCATAGCTTGAGCAATTTGTGAAAGTGGATTAGTAAATAAACGAACATAAATCATGAAAGCAACTATTACACCGAAAGTTATGTATCCTTTCATAGTAAGTAAGGCACCAACAATACAAACCATAACGTAGCCAAAGTTGCCGATGAATCCCATCATTGGTTGCATAAGTCCGGATAAGAATTGACTTTTTTTATTACATTCACGTAAGCGACCGTTTAACTCATCAAAAGTTTTCGTGACTTCACCTTTAGCATTGTAGCATTCTACTACATTATGACCACTATAAATTTCTTCAATATGGCCATTAATGTTACCTAATTCTTCTTGACGAGCAATAAAGTATTTTTGAGATTTCTTTAGAATAGATATCATGAAAGTAAAGCCAAACAAAGTTGATAAAATTGCTGTTATAGCCATTACCCAGTTAGTTGTAAACATCATGATAATTGAGCCAAGAAATAGTGTAACAGAACTAATTAAAGTAGCTAAACTTTGATTTAAATTTTGAGCGATTGTATCAACATCGTTAGTAACACGGCTTAAGATATCACCGATTTCATGAGAATCAAAGAATTTCAATGGTAATTTATTAATCTTAACAGAAATTCTGGTTCTTAAATCTTTAGCAAAGCCATTAGATACAGTTGTCATTGAATAACTTTGAATGTAGCCAAAGATAGCGCTTAATAGATATAGACATACTAAAGTAATAATAATTTTCTTAGCAGCATTTAAATCCATACTTGGTTTAATTAAACTATAAATAGATTCTGGTAAGTTATCCATTACTTTTAATGTATCATCTGTTACCATACTTGCATCGATATCAACTACACTTTTTAAGAAAGTGATTTCATCTTCCGTGCTAATTTTAACTCCGTTTACTTCGATATCATCAACTAAAACATTTAAAACACTACTTGGTAAATCAAGAATTGTCTTTAACATTTCTTTGTTATCTGAAGTATTTTTGCTATTAACATTACTTTCGGTAGCATTACTGTTGCTAGTGCTTTCTTGCATTTTATTTAAGAAAGCTTGATAAGTGGCTTTACCTTCAATACTTATATCTTCGCTAGTAAGAATAAGCATTGATTTTTCACTCATAGATTCACTATTAAAGTTATTACTAATTTCTGTAACAACCTCTTGTAAAACATCTGTATTAGGTTTAATACCATTTGTTATAACATCAGTTAGACTGGATAATTTATTGGGAGCTGTAAGAGAAAGAATGGCTGATAAAAAGGCCAAAGTAATAGCTAAACCCATTAGAACTTTCCATGGTTTTAAATTAGCTAGTAATCTTTTAATTGAGCCAACGAAATCTTTAGACTTCTCATTTGAAGCATGCATAGGTCTAGGCATTTTCTAACTCCTCCTTTGATAATTGTGATAAGGCTATTTCTTTATAGACTTCACAATTTTTTAATAATTCTTGATGTGTACCCATACCAACGCAAGTACCTTTATCTAAAACAACTATTTTGTCGGCATTTATAATAGTACCAATTCTTTGGGCAACAATCATACTAGTTGCATCTTTGGTATATTTTTTTAGTTCACTTCTTAAAGTAGCATCAGTCTTATAATCTAGGGCTGAGAATGAATCATCAAATATATAAATTTCTGGGTCACGAGCAATACTTCTAGCAATAGCTAAACGTTGTTTTTGACCACCTGATACGTTTGTACCACCACGAGCAATATGAGCATCAAGTCCGCCTTCCATTTTAGATACAAATTCTTCGGCTTGAGCAATTTTAACAGCTTCGCTTACTTTTTTATCACTAGGTTTCTTACCAATTTTAGTACCATAAGCAACATTACTCTTAACTGTGCCAGTAAACATAACAGCTTTTTGAGGAATATATCCTAATTTATTATGTAATTCTTCTAAAGAGTAATTTTTTACGTTAACTCCATCTACTAAAACTTCGCCGTCGGTTGCATCATAAAATCTTGGTACTAAGTTAATAAGACTACTTTTACCGGAACCGGTCGAACCAATAAAGGCAATAGTTTCTCCTTTATTAACTTTAAATGAGATATTACGTAGTAAATATTCATCGGCATCTGGATATTTAAAGGATACGTTTTTAAATTCAACAGTTCCTACCTCAGTAGGTTTAATATCATCTTTACCGTCTTCGATACTAACTTTGCAATCTAATACTTCGTTAATACGACGAGCTGATATTTGAGCACGTGGCCACATCATGAAAATCATGGCAAGCATTAAGAAGGACATGATAACTTGCATACCGTAGCTAGAGAAAATGACCATATCGCTAAATAAACTGATTTTAACACTGATAACAGCATTATTTATTAAGTAAGTGCCAATAGCATAAATTCCTAAAGTTAGGCCATTCATTACTAACATCATGATAGGATTTAAAATAGCAAAGCATTTTTGATTAAATAATTGCATGTTTGTTAAGTCATCATTTACTTTTCCAAAGCGATTTTCTTGGTATTTTTCAGCATTGAAAGCTCTTATAACACGAATACCGGTAATCGATTCTCTGGTTACATTATTGATTTTATCAATAAGTTTTTGAACTTTTTCAAATCTTGGTAAAACGATTAACATTAAACCAATAACTACACATAGTAAAATTACTACGCAGCCAGCTGTTAACATACTCCATTCAATAGATTTATTTAAGATTTTAGTAATTGCCCAAACAGCCATAATTGGGGCTTTAATAAGTAATTGTAAGCCAATAGATATAAGCATTTCTAACTGCGTAATATCGTTAGTTGTACGGGTAATTAAACTACTAGTTTGAAATTGTTTAACTTCGGCAGTGCTTAAGTTTAAAACTTTATTATAAACTTTGCTTCTTAAAGTATAAGAAAAGCTTGCTGATAAGTTACTTGCAAAAAAGCCAACAATACAAGCAGAAACTAAAGAACCAAAGGCACAAAGTAACATGTAACCACCTTGGCGTAGGATATCTGCCATAGCGGCACCGTCAGTTTGGACAAGTCTAGTAATAGCAGACATATAATCAGGTAGTTTTAAATCTAACCATACTTGAAAAACAACTAAAGCAATGCTTACAATTATCATACCTATATCTTTTTTGGTAAAATTTTTAAATAATTTAAACATTTTTCTTCCTCTCTTCTTTCATTAAATTTCCTTCCAATTTTTGTAACAATCTAATCAATTCTTCTTTTTCTTCTTGGGTAAAATTTTGTTCTAAAATACTTTCCATTTTTACTAATTCGTTAGATACTTTCTTAGTATTATTAATGAATACTTTGGTAAGCCTAACCTCGTTTTTTCTTGGGTCTTCTAAAGCAGATTTTCTGATAATGATATCATTTTTTTCCATTGTTGTAAGAATACCGCTTACAGTCGAACGTCTTAAGTTAAAAGTATCACAAATATCTTGTTGAAATATTTTTTTATTTTGATTTTTAAGTAAGTAATTCATAATCATGACTTGCATAGGACTAACACGATGCCTGGTTTTTTTATCAAACTTATCTAGGATGTAGCGTCCTATTAATTTGTCAGTATTAATTATATGATACCCTATTGAATTATTTTCTTGCATAATTTTACCACCATTGTTAGGAAACTAACAAAATAATTCTAGCATTACTAAAAAGATTAGTCAAACATTATTCCTAATCTGATAGTGTTTCCAAAGTGTGGAGATTTCAAAGACAAATGCTTATAAATAAATAAAAAGAGCAAAAACCTTAAATTTG
>CAKOSN010000040.1 GCA_934102255.1 uncultured Bacilli bacterium
TTTGCCTTATAAACCGTGCATTTACATTTAAAAACGTATTTTTGAACATATGCGAGAATTTAATTTTTAATTTTACGCTTTTTAACTTTTAAGTTAATAAACGGTAGTTTTATAATTTTTTACATTATTTTCATTTCTTTTATTATAATTATTTTATAAACATTTATAAAGTTTGTGAAGCAAGTTTACAATAGATAAATTTTAAAGTAGCGAAATCTATGAACTTTTTCGCGTGAAAAAAATACACAATATTGCGGATGACTTTCCTATTATATAAAAAAAAAGAGTACTTTTATTTTTCTAAAAGCCACTCTTGAAAATATTTTAATTTAGTATGACAATATGAACAAACTCCCTTAGTAACATCTATACTAGAGCCACATTTATGACACTTAATCATATTCATACCTTCTTTTAAATCCAAATGCTCTTCATTTCTTCTTAAAATATAAGTATCACATAGATATCTAACTTTAATTTTATTATTAACAAAATAAACTATTCTAGCATAAGCTTTAACTCTCACATGAAAAACATCATTTACTTTATAACCTTCAAAGTCATCGTAATCTAAAATATCATAATCAATAACATTTTTCATGTCATAATACTTATTACTAACTTCATAATTCAAATTATTAAAAAAACTTTTCTTATCAATACCAGTTTCTTGCCAAAATAACATTTGTTTCTTATTTTGCCTATCTTTATATCTTTTTAAAGGTTCTAAAATTATATAAGCATCTAAAATATAAAAGAAATAATATAATACTAAAGCTAATATAATCCCATATATAAATACTTTAGATATATCATAAAAATTAAATGTACGAGAAATATTCTTTAATAAAAAATACATAAATAGAATACTTAAAGCCAAATCTATAATTGCTGTAACTACCCTATATAAAGGATTTCTTAATACTCTATCATAATGATATTTATTTCCTAACTCTTTATCAACATAATCTATATTATAAACAGTATGACAATAAGGACAACCATTAACAAACTCATTTAGCTTACCAACCATTCCACAGTTAGAACACTTATATTCCTTATTACTATCATTACTTTCTATATAAGTATATTCCATTCTTGTATCGAAATTTTTTTCAATATAAATTAAATTATTTTGATAATAATAGTCTTTTTCACATCTAACCCCTTTGTTTATAACATCATTTTTCCTATTATCCGTATTTCTTTCTAATATATCATTTCCAACTATATATTTAGTTTTTATATTTATTCCTAAATCTTTTAACTTTTTTTGATTAGTATTTGATATTAATGGCATTATTATATCTCCTAACGATTATTATTGTTGTTGTTATTGTTATTATTGTTATTATTTGATGAAGAACCACCACTGGAACTCCAGCTGCTACCACTAGAAGAACTAGGTGTATAATGTGGATAAATCTTAAATTCATGATTAGTAATATACATTCCGTCAATAGAGCTATCAACACATCTACTTGATATAATAGTACTTCTAATTGCATCGCCACCAGATACTAACACTATATTATTTGAATTACATTTTATTATCGCATTAGGATTATCCTTTAAAAAATTATAGATAGTTTCTAAATCTTCCTTAGTAATTTCATAATGTCTAGTAATCTCTATACATCTTTTCTTTCTAATTAAATCTTCATAAGTTTCTGGTTTATCAAACATTTTATAATTCCTCTCTACTAATATAATAAAATTCTATATTTTGAAACGGTAAGTTAATAGCTTGGATATGATAATAAGCATTTTCTTTTTGTTTAGTATAGTGATAATCTCTTAATGCTGAGGTAGTAAAAAAGATATTATTCGGTTTATCTTTAGCATAAGACTTTTTATGTTCTTTTATAAAATTAGATATATCATAAATATAATATTGACTATTTTCTAAAGTATCGCTATCTAGTACGCCTTTATATACTTGATATGTTGCAATATGTCTTTGTTTAGTTCTTCCTTCATCACCATAAGTAACTAAGTTGCCTGACAAAAGCATTATGTATAAAGAATTGTTTTCTGGATAATCACATGCTTCCGATATAACATCTTTCTTCATATAAATTTTTATTTTTGAATCATCTGTAAAATAAACAATATCTCTACTCTTTTTGATAATTTGTGATTCTAAGTTATATAAATCATCATCAACACTTAAAATAAAAGTATCTTTATCATATATGTATTTTAATTTTTCATCCTGTTTAATTATTTCCTCTAATCTAGGATAGCCAATATCTTCTTTAACTTCCGAAATATAATTAGTAGGATTTTCTAAACGCATTTTACTTACATATTTATAGACAAATTCATTATTTATATCTTTATTAAAGTTTCTATCTTGATACATCTTTTGTTGTAATAAACAAGTATAACTTTTATTAGTTTTATAAGTATTTTTAACAAAAGGACAACCAGTTTTACACAAATAAAGATATCCACACTTACTACATTCTTCGTTAAATGGTATTAAATTATGATTATTAAATATTTTTTGATAAGCTGTTTGTAATATTTCATTTACTGTATTTTTATAAATATTACCATAGTAATAATTAGGATTTTTCTGTCCTCTTACACACGAATAAATATCGCCATTTTTTTCTAATAAGAAGAACTTTTCTCCACAATTATCACAGTTGGAACAATATCCAGGGCCGAATTCATCAAACCATGGTCCATTAACTCCAAAATCTAAATCAGTATTATCAAATTCTTCATGCATACGATTATATAATTCTAGTTGCTCTTTTTCGGTAATATGATGTAATATTCCATTAGAATTATAGTCAAACCCAATCATAAAGTTAAAATCATTCATATCTAAACATGTATTATTATGTAAATACTTTATATCTTTAACTATTTCATCTAAATATTTAAAATGCTCTTTAAAAATAGTAGCTGAAGCTTTTTTCTTATTAGGTATATCTTTCATTAGCGCTATATTTTTTAAAATTTTATCTAAAGTCTTATCATTTCCTTTAGTAACACGATATTCATCATGTAAAAATAAAGGTAAATCAAGACTTCCTGAAACAGAAACATTAAACTTTCTTATCGTTTCAATATGTCTATCAATTCCATATAAATTAGTTTTAATATGAGGTCTACTTACTTTAAAGCCGGCACTTGTAATCAATTCTTTATTTTCTTCATAATAATTATTAATATACTCTATTAAATCATAAAAATCTTTAGTATTTAAAGTAGTTACTTCGCCACCATGCAAAGATATATTAAAAGGTACTACATTAGCGCTTTTTAATTTTTCTATTGCATATTTTAAGGTATCTAAAGGTTTCTTATTTCTAAATTCATCTTTAGTATTATCTTCTAAATAACAGTATTTACATGCCATATTACAGTCCATAGTTGGTACATATAATAAGTGTATAAATTTTGTTGTTTCCATGCTGATGCCTCACTTTATTTCATAACGAGTAATTACTGTTGGACTTTGTTTAAAAGCTCTGTCATTAACATATGTTACTCTAGGTATTTTAATTGCTTTAAGACTAGTACACTCTCTAAATGCTGATGAACCTATTTCAACTAAAGCACTATTTTCAGTAATGATTACACTAGATAATTTATAATCACCATAAAAAGCATGACCACCTATTCTAGTAACTTTATCAGGAATACTAATTTCTTTTAAAGAAGTACAGTTTTCAAAAGTATTACCTCTTATCTCTGTTAGATTCTTTGATAGTTTTACATATTCTAAAGAAGTAGCATTATAAAAAGTTTCTCCTCCCATATATGTTAAAGTATCAGGTAAACTAACCTTTTTTAAAGAAATACAATTATAAAAAGCGCCACCACCTAAATATTCTAAATTTTTAGGTATATTAACTTCTATTAATTTCTTATCATTTTTGAAAGCTTGACCTCTAATTTCTTTAATACTATCTGGTAATGTTACTTTTTCTAAGAAAGGCATGTTAGAGAAAGTATTACCTCTTAAACTAATTACTTTTTTACCATTGTGTTCCTCAGGAATAGTAGCTGTTTTAAAGTTTAGTAAACCATAAGCATAAAAGCGTACTGAATAACCATTATCTTGTTTTTCATACATTATTTTTGGCGTCATAAATATCATTAAAGGAAGAAATATAGCTACTAAAAGAGAACAGATTCTAAAAGTAACATTATTATCTTCAGTTAAATTATTAATTGCATTCATAATTATATTATTCATATTTTCAGTTGGACGAGCCTTTATATCTTTGGCTATCATTTTAACTAAGTTAAACTTTTTCGTAATAATATAGAAAATGATTAATATTATTGCTCCCATAACATAAGTTTGAAGTGGAAAATGAAAGAAAATCATTGATATATAAACAAATAATAAAACAGCAAAAATTATACTCAAAACTTTTCTTCGCTTTAGAATTTCTAATGGCATTAACTTCGTTTTAGCATCAATATCATGTCCTTCTAATTCTGCCTTTATATATTCTTCTAATAATTTAGTTTCATTATTATTATAAATATCTGAAAAACAGGTCGAATCAACATATACTGGTTTATTTTCTTGTTCAACATTTTTTATCGCAGTAGCAATCATATCTTTTACATCCGCACCACAATTTGAGCAGAATTTATCTGTAGCTCTTAATTTTTCTCCACAACTTGGACAAGTCAAATTTTGAACAGCTATACTCATTGCTTCTTCAAACTTTTTTTCATTAACATTAATCGATTGCTCATCGGTTGCTGATATCACATCGGATATTCCTGCTGAACCTATAGAACTACTTTTAAGACTCGAACTAGCATCGGTGCTAAGATTATCAAGAGCAGACTCTTTCGTATTTTTCTTAAATATATTAAAAGATGAAAGTATTGATACAGAGATTGCCCCAATAAACACCATAAAAAAATCAAATATAAACACACCGGGTGATACATAAAAATCGCAATATAATAAAAATATTATTCTTGCAATAAACAATATCCAGAATGTCAACTTCTCATCTTCAAACGGAAGTAATTCTGACAAAGGTTTAAATACCCCTAAAGACATATGTACTGTAATAAATGTCTCAAAAAGAATAGCAGTAGGTAACATTGAACTACTACTTGAATTTGCAAGCACTACCAAAGGTATCATAAACATTCCCATTACCCCAACCAATTTTTTATTCAACTTCACACTAATCACCCTATACTTCATTTATCATAATTTAATTTTATCAAACATTAAGAAAAAAATCTTTAATTATACTCACTTTCTGAAAATAATTTCAACATAAAAAAAAATTGCCTTTTAATCAGAGCAATCTTCATTATTTTTAACCATACTTAAAGTTAAATTTTTTGTCTTATTTAGTATATCAATTTCTTTGCTACTAAAGAAATTAGCATAAATATATATTTTATCTTCTCCTATAATATTAACTTTTCTTTTAACAATTTCTTCAAAATTCAAACCCTTTATATGTTCAAGCAATTTATCATTACAATTTAACATCTTTCTCAAAGAATATGGCTTACCATTAATAACAATTACAACAGTATCTAGCCCTTTATTATCCTTGATTTTAAAAGTTTTTCCATTAAACTCTACATTTTGACAAAATATTGCTGAAAAATCTTTGTCTTCTAAAACAAACCATTCATCACCATGATTATTCAAAGTAAGTTCAGCAAGTACGCACATATAAAGTAAAACATCAACTTTATCAAAACATAACAAAAATAAAGCTGTAATTATATTTTCTGAATTTATTTTTTCCATAAACCTCCATCTTCTATTAACTATTTTTTAAATTTTCTTATATAAATATCTATCAAATCGGGATCATTTTGATTAACTGGTAAATTATTTATATCCCAAAAACGCATATCTTTTGATTCACTATCCCATTTTAAATTTCCACTATATCTTTTTATACAATAAAGAACGGTATTATTAATAACAACATCACCATTAGGATAACTATTTCTTCGCGATGCGCCAGAAACTACTTCAATTAACTCTAAATCTTCCTCTCTAACATCTAAATTAGTTTCTTCTTTTATTTCTCTAATTATAGTATCTTGAAATCGTTCTCCTAATTCTTGACAACCACCCGGTAAGCCCCATTTATCTCTATCGGCTCTACTTTGTAATAATATTTGTCCTTGACTATTCACAATAACAGCAGCAGCTCCATCTTGTAATAAGACAAAACGATGTTTTAATTCACCCATGCACATTCTAGCAAACACTGGATAACCGATAATATTACTGAGTTCTATTATCTCACCAAAAGATAATTTTTTCACTATTTCTTTTAGTTTCTCATAATCAATATTTCTTTTTTCTTCAGAAGACATATTCTTTATATTTTCTAAAACTTCATTATTATTCACAATTAACTCCTATAAATATCAAAAAAGTAGTAAATTTAATATTATATAAACTAACCTCATTATAATCCATGTTTATCACAATTACATTTCAAAAATTAAATTCGGTAATTTATCAAATATTATCTATATTATAAATCACTTACTTCTTTTAGTTTCTTTTGATTTCAATAATTCACCTTCATAATTGTAAATATCTAAAGGCCAATTTTCTCGTTCACATAATTCATATATTTTCTCAACTATTGATTTTACCGTTTCATTTGATAATTGTTCTTTCGAAAAAGGAAGTATTAATCCAACTATATATTCTGAATCAATTTTTTTAAATACTTGAACTTCTCCTGGAGCCAGTCCTTTAGTTTGCTCTTTAGGAACAATTGGCACATCTCTCGAAACTGCAAAAGCTACATAATTATAATTAAAACAAGTAATGTTTCCTGTATCTTTCATTTTAATACTATTTTTAATATGATGATTTTCTGGATCAGATAGCGATACTCTATCTTTATGAATTCCATCATCATAATATATCAATTTTTTATCTTCTGAAATATTAAGTTTAAAAGATGAATGATCATAATTATGCTTAATACCTATTTTTTCCATATAATCACGCGAACATATCATTCGGCTTTTTAGAATACTCATCAATCTATCGCTAGTTACTTTATCATTCATATTGCCAATCTGATGAATGTAATAATTTACCATATTTATTTTCCTTTCGCATATCATTTACTTACTATAATATTTATATATAGTTACACATTTTATATAAAATATTATAAAATTTCAAAGCTGTTTCTATAATTTATTAATTTTCAAATATATTTGAATCAACAAATACTTTCTTAGTATCATAATCAACAGTAACTTCGGCATCATAAGGTAAAATACATTTTGGTACCGAATGACCGAAATTCATATTATATAAAACAGGTGTTTTTATATCTTTAAATACTTCTTTGTAAACTTCCTTATACTCTTCGTAATATTTTTCATCAATTGGTTTACCCACTATTATTCCCTGTACCAACGATAAAATATTTCTACTTTTTAATTCATTTAACATCTTTTTAAATTTAGCAGGTTCAGTTCTTGTATCTGATGTTTCTAAAAACAAAATCTTCTCTTGCCATTCATCGCTTGTGGGTAAAATGCTATATTTCTCATACACATCTTTTTCATCTGGATATGTAAAACCAGTTAAAGCATCATAAATACTTTCAATGCAACCACCATAAAGTCTACCTTTTCTAATGCCACAACCATTTAATACTTCATATCCATGTTCTTCTCTATGCTCTATTCTTGGTACCCCAATCATCTCTGGACCATAACTTTCTCTATCACTATACCAATATTCGCTAGAAGTAATTTCAAAAGGTTTACCATCTCCCATGAACATTTCAAAGTATTTTTTAGTATATGGTAACATTTCCTTATCAAGTTCAGCTAAATCAACCAATAAACAAGGACCATAAAAGGTCGACAATCCTAATTTATTAAGCATTAAATGATTATTAGTTGTGTCTGAAAACCCGGTGAATATTTTGGGATTATTTCTTACTGCATCTCTAAACTCTTCATCTTCCATCAAATATTTAAAAGTTTTATATGTATCATCACCGCCAATAGCGCATATTATTCCTTTTATTTCTTTATCCATGAAAGCTTGCTTTAAATCAGCAGCGCGGTCTTCAGGATGCTCCTGTAAATATTCCATATCTTTTAATGAATTATTCATAATTATAGGAATCAAGCCATACTCTTTTAATCTTTTTAACGCAATATCTAATTCATGCTTACAAAAAGGCATTCCAAGTAATCCTCTAGATAAACTTACAACTGCTACTTTATCTCCCTTTTCTAATTTCTTAGGCTTTATATTCATAGCATTTCTCCTTATATCGAAATTATAACACATATATCTATTATTTTTTCATCTTTTAAGCAAACAACATTTAATCTAATTTTTGCATAAACGCATTCGGCAAATCTAGCAGAACTTATCTAAAAATAACAAAATTAAATATATTACAACTTTTATATAATTTATCTATGCTTATGTGAAATTTCAGAATCTTCTAAATTTTGAGTTTCTGATGAAACATATTCTTGCTATTTAATTAACTTTTTATGCGTTGGAAACAATCCGCCACAGACTGTTGGAATTTGCTTAATATCAGTAATACTTTCATCTAATAAATAATTTGTTCTAATCTTTTCCAAATTACAATCTATACCATCAGTTAATGACCAATACGATATGCCATCAAGTTGCACACCTGATTCTTTAATAATATCTGATATTTCTCTAATTTTTTGATGCTTATATGAATAAACTTGTTCAAGTGTAACATCAGGATTATTACCAAATAATCTAGGTATCTGAGTCCCACCTAATGACATATCAAACTCAGTAATTTGAATCTTCTTTCCTGTTCTCTCTTGCAAAATTCTAAAATCTTCAAAACAATGTCTAATTTTATCTTCATCTTCACCAATTGTTATATGCATTTGTGAACCCAGGGTATCAATAAGCCCTGGACGTTTAGAATCTATTTCTTCAAGTACTTCTAATACTTTTTTTCTTCTCTCATCATCTTCTAAAAATGGTTCATTATATAGAAAACTTACTCCGTCAGGTTTATTCTGAAATGCATAATCAAACGCCGCTAAAAGTTCGTCCATAGTTATATTATATTTACTTTTCCATATATTATAATATTCCCCATTAGTATTTTTTTCAAAACTAACAATTTCATTAAATAAATCTACTGCATTTATTAAAGGTATATCTTCTCCATTAACATTAAGTCGATGATTTTGATTATATTCATTTATAAAATCAATACTTTCTCTAACATAATCTTTTATAATTTCCAATATTTCTTCTTTAGACTTACCTGCAAATAAGTTTTGCATACCATCTTTTACTAATAATGAATGATATCTAACTTGCTTGCCATTTCTATATGCAAAATCCAAATCCCTTTTTGCAAAATAAAAATCAAATCTTTTATCAGGATTATTCTCATTATACAAATCATTTACCACATTATATATTCTTCCAGATCCTATTAGCATACTATTAAAATTAGCTAAATTACTATTTAGTAAAACCATGTCTTCATATAAATCTTCTGATTTAAGTTGATCTCTTTCTGTAGAAATAAAATGATGACTTATATCAAATATTTCTTCATAATTATTAGGATATCTATTTTTTATGAATTCTCTTAGCCAAGGCATAATTTCTGGAAAATTATTTGATATTTTACTTTTAATTAGTTCTATATCGTTTTCTTGAATGCCACAATGTCTAAGCTTATTATCAATTTTAGTTTCTTTATCAGCATCGTGAAATACCATTGTATCTTGATAGCTTTTGAAAACTTCCTTTTTTTGATTGTCTAAAGGTAAAGTAATCAACTTTTCTAATTCTTCTTTGTTATAATTATATTTTAGTTGATCACAATGAATAATAAAGTCAATTAATTCATTACTATCCTTACATTGTATTATAGATAATAAATCAATTTGTTCTGAGCTAAAATATCCACCAACAATATTTGTATTAACTTTTAAATTATTTACATCCATAAATATTTTCACCCTTTAAAATTGTACCAAATTTCTGACGAAAAGTCTTTGACCTGAGTAAATTTTCATTTACGAAAAAAACACTTGAGTTTAGTATAGATGTCGTTCAAAGCAAAAAACAAATCAAGTGCTACTTGGATTTCTGTCAACCGCCATGCACTAAAGTACATGGCGATTAACACCATAAATCATATAACTTCAGTTAGTAAAAACATCATATTTTGACTTATTTTATTCTAAACTTAATATAGAATATTTTTGAGCAGATTCTATTCTTTTATAACATAACGCTTCTATAATATCCTCCTAATTTTCCATAAATATTTCACATCAAAAAAAGTACCAACAAATTGCTGATACCCTTAAAAATATATTTTCAATGTTTTGTTTTGCTATAATATTCTACTCCAGAATAGGTTCCATCTTTATTAAGTCTTCTATTAGCAATATAACCATCTTTTTTAAAACCAGCCTTTTCCATTACTCTAGATGATTGCTTATTTAATTCATTGCAAGAACACTCAACTAAATAATATCCACTTTCTAACAAATAATCTGATACAGCATTTAGTGCTTCTGATGCATAACCCCTTCCCCAATAAGCATGCAATATTACATAACCAACATTACAATAGTTATGTTTTTTTTCAATTCTGTTTACGGATATATTTCCAATAGGAGTATTATCACCTTTTAAAGTAATTACCCATTTTTCATATTTTGAATCATCTGCATTTTTAATCCAATCTTTAATACATTCTAGTTCTTCTTCTTTTGTTAAGTTAGGAAACTTTATATATTCTGCCAATCTATTATCAGTTAATACTTCATATTGCATATCAATATCAGATTCTTTATATCTTCTTAATATTAATCTTTCTGTTTTTAATTTCGGACTTAGCATAATATCAACTCCTAAATATATTTTAACATTAATTATCAAAAAGCAAAAATTGATTAATAGTGCAAAATCACAATTTTTGCGATAAACTTCTTAAAGATTGAAATTCTACATATCTTTTATGTCTTTGATATAATTCAGAACTTCTCCACTATTCGTATAATTTTAATTTGCCATCTTCTATTACATATAATTTTGTACTAATTTTTCTTTTTGACGCTTCAAAATCTCCATCTAGTTCTTCTGGAGTTGCATTTTTGTATGCTTCTATTTGACTTAATATTTCTTTTTTTGATTTTATATTATCAAAATTACCTATTAATAAAAATGTTCTATATGGCATTGCTACATAATATTTTTCCCATTTCTCATTAATACAAATAGGCGATTTTTTATCCCATATTTCTGGCATTAAAACTAAAGATGTCCAAAAATTATATATTCCTTTTTCAACTAAAACATCTGCATCATACGGAATAATCACTTCATTTTCTTCGTTATATTGTACAGGAATTTCCTTATAGATGGAAAATATTTTCTTTTTAGTATTTCTTAATCCTATATTAACAAGTTCATCAGCTGAAATATTTAGTGAATTAAAATCTTTATTTAATAAAATTTTGAATCCATCAACACTCTCAATAACAAAATATTTAATTAAATCATCAATATATGGTAATGAATATCTATCATCATGATAATCCTGACCTATACATATTAACACCTTATTAAGGTTTATTTTCCTTTTAAAAAAATCAAACATTTTTCTCACTCTTTCTTTTATTAGAATTTATATTGTATTAAATTTTTGACGAAAAGTCTTCTGCTTAGCCCCAAAAACAGAATAAAATCACAAATTTGCAAACTTAACATAGAGAATTAAAAATTCTCTCTATTTCATTTTCAAAACTCATGCTTAATATATGTCTTATACTATTTAAGCTTTAACTATATATTACTTTAATTTTTTTAATTATTCCTAAACAAGACTATCTCATTATATTTAATTTTTTTGACTTTTGTTAATATAAGATTTATTAAAATCTTCTTTAAATATAGCACCAAGCGGATAAATTTATCATTTTTCTATTTTAAACAATTCCTTATTTTATACAGGTTTGCGAGGTTATTTACCACAACAGTTTTTGTACTTTTTGCCACTTCCACATGGACACAAATCATTGCGACCCACTTTTTTAGTCTTCTTTGGGCTACTCTTAGCATGTTCTTTACCGTCATTAGCAATTACTTCTTGTTTTTTAGGTTGAACTTCTACACTTCTAGAAATTTGAGCTTTAAGTAAGAATGTAGATATCTTACGGTCAATTTCATCTTCCATACGGTCAAATAAGTCAAAACCTTCTTGTGTATAAGCTTGTAATGGATTAGATTGACCATAACCGCGAAGACCAATACCTTCTCTTAAATGTTCCATAGTCGAAATATGGTCTACCCAAGCCTCATCAATAACTCTTAAACTAATCATTCTTTCGAATTGAGAAATAACTTCTAATGGAACTTCTTTTAATTTATCATTATAATCATCCATAATCTTACCTTCAAAATAATTAGCAAGTTCATGGTCTTTAATGTTTTTAATATCATCCATTGTTATCTTAGTCTTAGTTAGTAAATGATTGTTAACTTCTTCTAAAATATCAGTCTTATCTTGTTCAGTCAAATATCCTTCAGGAGCAATATGGCTATCAACAAGACTAATTAAATTATTAGTAAATGTTTCTTCAATTTCTGGAGTTACATCATCATTATCAAGTAAAGCATTTCTTCTCTTATAAATAATTTCTCTTTGTTGATTCATAACATTATCATAATCAAGTAAACTCTTACGCATATCAAAGTTATTACCTTCAACTTTTCTTTGCGCTGATTCAATAGTCTTAGTAAATCTCTTTGAACGGATTGCTTGGTCAC
The DNA here is from genome assembly GCA_934102255.1 of uncultured Bacilli bacterium. Taxonomy (GTDB): domain Bacteria; phylum Bacillota_I; class Bacilli_A; order RF39; family UBA660; genus CAG-605. Next base: position 12,821 of record CAKOSN010000040.1, read on the forward strand.
CAGTCATACCTAACGCAATTAAAGCATCTTTAATTTTATCAATACCCGAACCAAAACGACGCATTAAATCATCTTCAAATGATACAAAGAATTGAGAAGTACCAACATCACCTTGACGACCAGAACGACCTCTTAACTGGTTATCAATACGACGAGATTCATGTCTTTCTGTGCCAATTACATATAAGCCACCTAATTCTAAAACACCTTCACCTAATTTAATATCGGTACCACGACCAGCCATGTTAGTAGCAATCGTAATAGCACCCTTTTGTCCAGCTTTAGCAATAATTTCGGCTTCACGAGCATTATTCTTAGCATTTAAAACTTCATGAGGAAGTCCTTCTTTCTTAAGCATAGCACTTAATTTTTCGTTAGCTGATACACTTATTGTACCTACTAAGATAGGTTGACCTGTAGCATGAATTTCTTTAATTGTATTAACGATAGCATGATACTTATCCTTTTCAGTTGCATAAACTAAGTCTGGTAAATCAACTCTAGCAATAGGCTTATTAGTAGGAATTTGAATAACGTACATATTATAAATGTTAATAAATTCTTCTTCTTCAGTCTTAGCAGTACCTGTCATACCAGAAAGCTTATTATACATTCTAAATAAGTTCTGGAATGTAATAGTGGCCATTGTCTTTGTTTCTTCATTAATTGTAACGCCTTCTTTAGCTTCAATAGCTTGATGTAAGCCATCACTATATTGTCTTCCGACCATTAAACGTCCAGTAAATTGGTCTACGATAATTACCTGGTCATCACTAACAACATAATCAACATCTTTACAAAAACCATAATTAGCCTTTAAAGCCTGATTAACATGATGAACTAAAGCACTATTATCAATATCATAAAGATTACTTAAATTAAACATTTTTTCAATCTTTTTACTACCAGCTTCAGTTAAAGAAACATTCTTCGTTTTAACATCAACATCATAATCTTCTTCGGTTAATCTCTTAACAGCTCTATCACTATCGATATAAAGATTTTTAGAATCAAATTTACCACCAGAAATAATTAATGGGGTTCTTGCTTCATCTATTAAAATTGAATCTACTTCATCGACAATACAGAAATTAAGTGGTCTTTGAACACGGTCTTCTTTTCTTACAACCATATTATCTCTTAAATAATCAAAACCAATTTCATTATTTGTTGAATATAAAACATCACAATTATAAGCTTCCTGTTTTTCTTTAGGAGTTAATTCTCTTAAATTTAAACCAACTGTTAACCCTAAGAAACGATAAATATTTCCCATCCATTCTGAGTCACGTTTAGCAAGAAATTCGTTAACTGTAACAATATGAACACCTTTACCCGTTAAGGCATTCAAATAAGTTGGCATTGTTTCTGTTAAAGTTTTACCTTCACCAGTTTTCATCTCAGCTATATTACCAAAATGAATAGCAAGACCACCAACAATTTGAACAAAATAAGGTTTTTCGCCAATAACACGGTATGCAGCTTCACGAACTGTCGCAAATGCTGGAACGATTAAGTCATCTAACTTGGCACCGTTATCTAATTGTTCCCTAAATTCTACTGTTTTATTTTTTAATTCTTCGTCGCTTAGGGCTTTGTATTCGCTATCTAAAGCCATAACTTCTTCAGCAATTTTTTCAAAACGACAAAGTTCTCTATATTCTGAATCTATTAATTTTTTAAAAAAATTCATATCATATCCTCCATAATCACATTTTTATTTTAGCACAACCCTCTGTAATTTCCTAGAAAAACCTTA
>CAKOSN010000041.1 GCA_934102255.1 uncultured Bacilli bacterium
TATTCCTTCTTTCTATCTTGTCATTTTCTAGAGGTAGTTAAAATTACTCCCTCTAATTATACTTATTGGTAACAGAAGTCCAATTTCCTTCTTTTTTTACTAAATTTTTTCTAAAAATTACAATTTTCTTCTAAATTTGACACTCTCTTGACACTTTTCACCCCTAATATTCCCTCAGGGTGGGTTGGTTGGGAAGATAAAAAAAAGAAATTAACTAGCTAAACCTAATTAATTCCTAAAAAACTAACTAACTCTAAAATGCCCCTTTATATCATTCTTCCTACTACTTAATATATCTTCTTCATATTCTTCTTGATAAGGTCTTTCATGATGAATAACATAAGGTATACCTTTTCGATTTCTCTTATCCGATACAATACCAATATGCGTACTAAAAACCACAATATCCCCGCCTTGCCACTTATCAATATCCTTAATATCTGTAGTCAGATTAATACTATTCCCTTCTAAATAAGTTAACAAATTTCTGACTCTCCGATAATCAATATTTTTATCACGAACCTTAATATTATACTTTTCGGGATTGTTTTTAATATCTTCATTAACCAGTTCTCTTAAATCATAACCAGCATTCAAAAGACCAAAAGCCACCACATCAGTACAAACTCCATACCCATCATCAGGATAACAATCTGCATAATACTTACTGTCATATTTAGGTTTAGTAGCAATATAACTCCTAACACTATTTAATATATCGGTTTGATCATCAACACCATCATTATCTTTATCCATATTGCTGTGATAAGTGGCAATCCCAAAATGACTATTGTCATATTTAACTTTATTACCTATCTTTCCGGTATAAATTTTAAAACCTAAAAATCCAATAATTATAACTAAACAAATAACTAACAAAATAATTCTAAATATCTTTTTCATAATTTATTTAACCTTTCCATATCTTTATCTTCATCTATTCTAATAACACTAAATTTTATTTCTTTTTTATAGTTAGTAAGAGCCTCTTTTTCAAAGCCAATTACATCTACAGGTAAATTATCTAAATCTAACCACCTAAGTTCTTGACACTTATTAGGTTCATTAATCTTAATTATTCCTTTATAACTTCTAATAACAAAATAGATATCATAATAAGGTTTTAAGTTCTTATTAATTCGATTTACTACAAATGTATCTTCTATATCCTTAGTAGTTATATCTATATTTAATTCTTCCTTAGCCTCCCTAATTAAAGCCTCGTAAGCATCTTCACCCTTATCAACATGACCAGCGGGTAGTCCTAGAAAATGCGGCCATAATTTACTACCAAATCGTCTTTGAAATAAAACTTCCCCTCTTTCATTTTTAATAATTATATAAACTGCTGATAATAATTCTTCTCTTGGCATCAAAACCCGTCCTATCTTCTTCAATTATATCATAAAGAGTATCTTTCTTAGCATACTAACGCTAATTTTTTAACCTTATCAGAGGCAAAGTAAGCCAAAGAATCAATTGAAATATAATCCTTATCATAACCAAATTTAATCCCAATTCCTCCTGATTTTACCCAACTAGCCAAATTACCAGAATAATCATCAACCAAGATGGCTTTAGAAGCCTTTACTATCTTACTTTTTTCTACTCCACTTGGAACGCAAATAATACTTATATCTTCATTTTTACTTCTAATATAATTCGTCTTAGCAATCATCTCGCCTAAAGAATTAACCGTCGTTAAAATAGCAGGTCTAAATATTTTCTCCTCATAAATTTTATTTATATTTTGAAAAGCATTATTTAACTCTCCGGAATTATCTAATAGTTCATTCCAATCAATACTTTGATAAAACTTAATAACATCGGCCCTATTATTTAAGTCAATCCCTAAATCTGCCATCATCTTATAACTTACTCTAATAGTATCTTTAATTACCCCATCAAAATCAATATACAAATTAATCATATTACCCTTCTTTCTTATGTGTATTTTATACACATATAATTTGATTATAAAAGGTATTATTACTAATACACTTATTTTTCTATATCTTTAAAACAATATAACTTAGCTGGTTTCTTCCCATTAAAAACAGCATCTTTATTAACATCACATATTATTCCATCATTTAATAATTTCTTTCTAAAATTTCTTCTATCTAACTCTTTATTTAATAAAGTTTCATAAACCTTTTGTAACTCTGGTAAAGTAAATTCTTCCGGTAATAAATCTTTTAAAATACTACTTTTAAGTATTTTTTCTTTTAAAATTGCTAACGATTTATCTATTACTAAGTTATGATCATAAGCAAGTCTAGGCACTTTATCAATAGCAAAAAAATCGGCATTAGAAGTTTTCATCGTTTCCTTTTGTAACTCTATACCCTTAGTATTTATAACCCCTAGAAAGGAAACCCCAATCATTCTTTGTAGTTTACTTCTATTAACATCATCAAAGATATTACCTAATTCTAATTTAATATTTTCTAATCCGGTTTTTTCTTTTAATTCTCTTCTAGCCCCATCTTCTAAGGTTTCATTATTATACATTGCCCCACCCGGTAAGGCCCAATAACCATTAAAAGGCTCATTAGTTCGTTTAACCAGCAAAACTTTTACAATTCCCTTATCGACTGTAAACAAAGTAGTAATAACATGAATACCTATATTTTTATATAACTTATTGTTTAATTCCATTACCTTCACCATCCATTTATATTATATGTGTATTTTATACACTTTTCAACATATAAAAGAAAGTTTACTTCTTTTTCTTCTTATCTCTAATGCGAAAAACAATAATTAAAACTAGTACCATTAAAGACAATATTAATTCTAACATCGAAGTAAACTTTAACATATTATCCCTTGTACAAAGATAAGCATATAAAACATAAGCCAAATAACTTATCGTTCCTACTACCCACGAAGAAATACTTAAATCCTCCGAACTTTTACTAATTATTAACTGCGTTATCTGGGGTCCATAGGAAATCAGTGTACAAATTGAAACTATACTAAGTAAGACATTAGCAAGCATTTTAATCCCTCTATTCTTAAAATTTTATCTATATTTATTTTAATAAATTATTTTCTAAATTACTACTTTTCTTCTTTAATTATTACTTATTTTTTATAATCACAAGTATCATCATGACTATTAATTACCCCAATTGCCTGCAAATAAGAATAAATTATTGTACTTCCTACAAACTTCATTCCTCTTTTTTGTAAATCTTGAGAAATGTTATCACTTAAATTAGAAGTAGTTTTATCATTTTCATAAATAATGTTCCCTTTAGTAAAAGTCTTTAAATAATTATAAAACCCTTTATATTCTTCACTAATCTTCTTAAATATTTTAGCATTATTTATACTAGCCCTTATCTTTAATTTATTTCTAATAATATCTTTATTATTTATTAATTCTTCTATTTTTTTATCATCATAATTTATAATCTTATCAATAGCAAAATTATCATAACTTTTTCTAAAAGCCTCTCTTTTATTTAAAACACATTCCCATGATAACCCCGCTTGAAAAGACTCTAGAATTAACATTTCTAATAAATATTTATCCTCCGTATTTAAAATACCCCATTCTTTATCATGATATTCTACATATTTCTCATTTTTTTCGTTGCACCACTTACATCGCATAAAATCCCTCTTCATTAAATAAATTTATTTTATAATTTAATACCATCACTAATAGTATATTTTTTATTGTAATAACTCACCATTTCTTCTAAAGCCCTATTACCAAACTCTCTAATTTTCTTATTATCTTTCATTAGTTCATATAAATAAGTTCTACCGTAAACTTCATCTATATATTTAATTATTAAAAGACTAGCCATATATCCTCTAAATACTTTAGGTCTATCATATATATATTCATCAGAAACTTCACTGCCTCCATGACATCTTATATTTAAATTATCTATAGGAACATAATCATCTAAAAATTTTCTAAATGCTTGTTCAAACTTTACTTCATCATTTAGTAACCAGTCTTTTTCTCCTGATATAAACTGCGCCATGCCCTCATCAAACCATACTATTCTATCATTACCATAAACATATTTTTTATAATATAAATGAAAAGCCTCATGAGCATTGGTAGCAACCGCACTATACCACCACCCACTTTTATACGCCGCATTGGCATGATTGCAGGAACAAGAAAGATTACTTTTATCATCAAAGAAACCACGACAATAAGAAGGAACCGGACTTTTATCAACTTTCCTTCGTCTTTTAAAAAATTCATCTAACTCTGTATCAACATCATAGGTCTCAAAACATATTTTTTCTAACCTTTCGACACCAAATATTTTTCTATAAAGTGCCAGTTTATCCATAGTATTTTGAAGCATAAAGTCCGCTAAAGACTTATTACCTAACGACTTACTTGGTCTCATAAATTTTTCTGAAACCGACATTTTTATTACTTCATTATCAATTAGCACTTTCATAAATCTATTCCTTTCATAGACACAATAAACTTGGTCATATCATTTCCTTCTAATTTTAAAAGGTTCACCATGTTTTTAATACCCTCACCATAACCCAGTTAAAACCTTACCTTCACTACTCATTTTCATGTCACTAAAATTTGCATTAGTTTTATAAGTCCAAATATAATTCATTAAGCGAATTCCTTTCTAAAAGTCTTTTTTCTAACTCAATTCTAACATATTGGTATACAAAAAGACACATCAACATGTGCCATTTTAATTATTTTTAACCAAACTTAATAGTTTCTTCTCTCACTAACTTTTAAATATTAGATTGTTTATTAAGCTGTTTATTCAGAATTTCATCATCATTTAATTTTTGTTTTCTTAACATTGCAATATTGTTAATTAATATATCAAATTGACCAGATCCATTATTCATAATATATTCTCCTACACATTGCCATTCTACAAATGATTTAAAATTATTAACAATATGTTCTGCTTTATAATTTAACCACCCATCATCATTAAACCAATCATCTGTTATTTTCAAAATAATAGCTGAATCTTTTTCTTTATTTTTTAGAATGCAATAATTAAGACATTGTAAGAAATAGTTAGAATCAACAGTGGAACAATAATCAATAGTTTCTAAGGAAGCCAAGTAGAACAAATAGTTTGTTTCATCTATTTTAGCACCTTCAATCCAAACCGAATTAGGATCAGCAAGACAATTTTGTTTAGCAATTCCACATTTTTTTAATATGCTATTACAAGCATTAAAATATTCATCATAATTTGTTATCTGTTGTTTTAACTTTTCAAACAATAAATTCATTACATAAAAATCAACAACTTTATACCTAGAGTAAGTTTTATCTATAATTTCTAACAATACATCATTTAGACCATCAATTTCTTGCTCAACAATTGAATCAGCCAATAATTCATTTTTCAAAAGTTCATTTAATATTTTATTAAGATCATTACTATCAAGTTTTATAGCTACTTTTTCTTGTTGACTTGTAAAATCACAGTAAAAATTTGCTAAACTTTCATTTAATATACTCAAATTTTTTATTAAATTTTCCTTAAGAAATTCTTCTTTTCCATTAAATGCAGCTGATACATTTGATAATATAATAGTTAAAATTTGATTATAAATATTTTGATTAAATAGCTTAATATTTTCTGCAGCGTCAAGCTTTTCAGAAAGATCAAATATATAATCCCAAACACTCGTATTTTTATAATTTATTAAGTCACCAAAAGTATAATTAATACTTTCTAAAGCTCTATATCCACCATCTAAAAAGCATTTATATATTTTTGATTTTTCTTTCTCTCTCGTTTGATATTTTTCACTTTTATTTTTTACAACTAAAGGCATATTTTGCAATTGCATTTTTTGAGCCATCTCTATTAAAACAATATTGCAACACAGATCAGAAAACTCAAAATTACACTGATGTAATATTTCCGAAAGTGCTTCATTCTCTGCTGTAGATAATGCATCAGCATACATAGACTTACTCAATATTGCCGATGCTAAAACAGGTATTTTATCAACATATGCTAATAAATTATCGTACCCATCTTTATCTCTAATGTAAGAAAGTATAATGTTTTTATCCAATAAATATACAGTATCCATCACACACACCCCAATTTCATAGCCACTTCGTTCAAAATACTTTGCAAGTGTTTTTTGGGATACTTTTTTACATAATATTTTATAGGTCAAAAGTTCTACCGTGCCTTCTTCAACAAAATTATTTCTACCACTACCTTTATTTGATAAAATATGTAATAATTCATGAACAATAGTACACAATAAAATTCCCATATCCTTATTATAATATTCATTGATTTCTATTAGCCTTTTTTCGTGGTTAACCACAGCTCCAACATAATGATATTTATCGTTCTCTACTTCTAATCTATATTCATTTAATCGTTTACTAAATTCATCTTTACAATCCCATCCAAATTCTTTCAAAAAAAATTCTTCTATATCTTCTTCAGCTAATTTTATTATTCTTTCATAATTCATATTTATTTTTCACCCCAAAATAATGCTGTTATTATAACATAAAAATTTGCAATGTAAATAGTAAAAAAATATCTTGAAAAGTTGCTAAATATCTCCAGTTATTGAAATACTCTTAACTCAAATTATTAACAGTGCTAAAAAGACACAACTTTGTGTGCCTTAGATATTTTATTTATCAACTTGTTTTCGTTTTTTTAATTCATAAATAACATCAGCCTGTTTACAAACATTTTCTGAATGCGTAACGATAATGATACATTTATTATCCTTTTTAGCTAAATTTTTAAATATTGTCATAATATCATTTTCCGTATCTTTATCTAAATTACCGGTTGGTTCATCAGCCACAATCATCTTCGCATCATAACTAAGACTTCTAGCAATAGCAATCCTTTGCTGCTCTCCACCACTTAATTTTAAAATTTTACGATTAGCATAAGATTCATCAAGTCCGACTTTCTGCATTAATTGTAAAGCCTTATCTTTTTTATTAGTTATTTTTTCTTTACTAATATCCATTGCCAAAGTTATATTTTCTAAAGCCGTTAAATAAGGTAATAAATTATAACTTTGAAAAACTATCCCAATATGTGTACTTCGATATTCATCTAAATTCATTTCTTTTAAATCTTTACCATTAAAAATAATCTTTCCTTCACTACATTTTTCTAAGCCGCTTATTAAAGATAATAAAGTTGTCTTACCTGAACCACTCTTACCTTTTATTGCATAAACTTTACCAGTCTCAAAAGTATAACTTAAATTCTTAAAAACATAATCATCCTTAGAAGCATCATTATAGCGATAGGAAACATTGGTAAGCTCTAATATCTTCATCTTAAGACCTCTCTTTCAATATAGTAAGTGGGGAAAATCTTTGAATACTTATCATAGAAGATAACCCACTGATAAAAGTTAATACTAATCCTATCCCCAGTAGTTCTAATATTACTATATAATTTACCACTGTATTCATTTCATCTATTTGCTTTACTTGAACACCGGTATTAAACTTTCTATCAATATCCCCGCGTCCAAAGTTATTATTTTGATCTTCTTTAGAGTTTTCTGTTTCAGTAATTTCACTTTGCAATAAGTAATTACCAACACTTTTTGCCGAAACGCCACCAATTACCGCCCCAACACTAAGGGATACTAATGATACCATTAAAAGTTCCGCAAGAAATTGCATAGTTAATTTAAATTTACTTAAACCTACTGTTCTAAATGCGCCTATCTCATACTTTCTTTCTCTAATATTAATCATATTAACTATTAATAAAACAACAGCTGATATAATTAAAGTAATAATTAAGAAAGTGGTAGCAAATTTACTAACATTTTCAATTGATTTAGTAGCACTTTTTATTTCTTCTAAATTAGTAGTCAAGGTATAATATTCATTTAAGCCTTTTTCTTGTAGTTCCGTTTGAAATTTCTCAATGGCTTCTTCATCTTTAATAATAAATGAAGGTGTAATATTAGTAACTAAAGTATCATCATCTTGTACTAACTTACTTACTACTTCCGAACCTGTAATAATAGTATTAACACTCTTTGAATACATACTCTGCGTATTTTCTTGTTCAGAATTATCTTCATAAATACCAACTACAGTAAATTCATAAGTTTCTTTAGTCGTACTATTTTTCAATTTAATTGTATCGCCAACACTAATTTCATTTAGTTTAGCCAGCTCTGAATTAATAACGCACTCAAAATCCTCAAAGTTACTTATCATCTGACCAGCAGTAATTTTATAAGTACCACTGGTAAACTCCGTCATCGCATCATACGAAGAATAACCATCTATCTCAAACGCTCCAGTTAAAGCTCTGTTAATTCCAAATTTTTCGGTTCTTTTAGTAATGGTTATTGTTGTATTTTTCTCGGTAGTTGTTCCAAAGTTTTCACCACCCATTGGGGGTCTATTACCTGAATTAGACTTTTTAGTCGTGGTAGTTGTTTGCTTATCTTCAACTTCATATTCATAAGTATCAGTAGCCTTAGATAAAGTATCACTATCTAAGGATGTGGCATAAACATAATAATACCCTTTTAAATAATCACTATCGCCATAATTATTAATGCTATCAATAGTAAGAGACTCAACATTATTAAAAGCCTCTATATTATCTTTAGTAGCATCTTCTCCTCCTTTAAAATTTTCCATCAAGGACTGTCTATCAAATGATATACTTCCTACTATATCATTTGCATTCTGATACTCTTCTACCGTCATATTAGCGGTATTTCTTATAGCTAAAGCAATCGTACAAGCACAAGCAATAACCGTTATAATAATCCCAATAAGTATGTTTCTCCCTTTATTTCTTGATATCGAAATAAAAGCATTTTTCATTATATACATAAATCCTCCTTCAATAAAATCAATTATATTGAAGAAATATTAAATAAAAATTAAAAAAGCAATAACAAATTCTAAATAATTCATTATTACTCTTTAACAATACATAATTAATTTATATTAAAGAAATTACCTTGATTTACTATAATATTCCAATCCTGAATAAGTCCCATCTTCATTAAGTCTTCTATTTGCTATATATCCATCTTTAACAAAATTAGCATTTAGCATAACCTTAGCTGAAGCCTGATTTAATTCATTACAATAACCTTCAATAAGATAATATCCTCTATCATTTAGTAAATAATCAGAAACAGCAATTACTGCCTCAGTCATAAAACCTTTACCCCAATAATCATATCTTAACATATAGCCTATATCACAATAGTTATTCTTCTTATTAATACTTTCAACATCAATCTTACCAACAATATCACCAGTATCTTTTAAGGTTATAACCCATCTTTCATTTAAAGATTCATCCGCCTCTACAATCCACTTCTGTAATCTTTTAAATTCATCTTCTTTTGTAATATTTGGAATTTTTAAAAATTTAGAAAGTCTTTTATCAGTAATCATTTCATATAAAACATCAATATCACTTTCTTGCCATCTTCTTAAAATTAATCTTTCTGTCTCTATATTTGGACTCAACATAACAATCACTCCTTACATTAAAATAACATTAATCTTCCTTCGTTACAATCTTAACTGTAATTATCATCAATAAAATCACTATAATCAAATTATACTTATAAAATATATATTCAAATATATTTAGTTGTTGTTGGCAATTCTTATTAATCAAACAATAGCCTGCTTTTTTCGATACCAAACAATAAATACAAGTAAAAATAAAATCTTCAACAATTATCAAAAAAGTAATTTTATTAACCTTTGTCATTACAAATCCCCCTCATTTGCGTTTTACTTTAACACAAAATACTAAAAAAGTACACTAAAATTAAAATGTAGCTTTTCTTATCTATTTATTGTTTAAATTGTTTTTATAATATTCATCTAAAACATGATCAATGATATCCATTCTTCCTCTTCTGGAAGCCACTTGAACAACATCAAATCCGGGTCTGCGATTTCCTTCTATCACAACGGGTCCCTTATCAGTAACAGCAATATCCCAACCAACTACTAATATTTTATCACTTTCTAAAGAAGCCCGTTTTACCAATTCCTTTACTTCTTTAAAATAAGGAACTTCAAAACCTACAAACTTTACCTGAGAAACTGGGTGTTTATCATACTCATTTAAATCTTTATCTAAGGCCGGATATTTAAGTTTACCCGTTTCTAAATCTATTTCTGTTGCCATACCACCAGCATGAAAATTATCAACAGGATTAATTCCGTTGCCAATTCTTAAACCAGCCCATAATATTTCAGGAGTCCCACCATTATTAAAAGTCATTATTCTAATTGTATTACATGAAGCCTTACACAATCTATCTAATTCTTTATGTTGTTTTACCACTTCTTCTAAGAAAATACGATTATTTTTACATTCTTCATAATAATCTTCAACATTCTTAATATCTTTGTTATAAACCTTTTTTACTTCGGCTCCACCTAAACCATCATATGGTTTACTCATAAAAAATTCATGATTTTCAATAAATTTCTTTACTTCTTCTAAACTATCTTTCTCAGGTACTACAAAATCTCTTTTAGTATACTTTTTAAAATCTGCTAAAAAATCCGGTTTAATTGTATATCTTTTTTTATAAGCACTTGGACTTACTATCTCATAAAACTTATTTTGAATTTTTATACCAGCATAAGTTTTTCTTTCCTTTTTATCTTTCTTATAAAATTCATAATTTAAATAGTCAGTTAAACCAATCCCATACTTAAAAATACTATGATAAGTATCAAATAGCATGCCATAATAACTTTTATTTTCTCTCTTTGCTATTTTCTTTAATTTTTGCTTAAACCCTTTATAGTTAGCACTAAAAACATACGAATAAAACGCCATAAATTTACCACATAAACTTCCTAATACCATATTTCATATAATACAATACTCTTTAATTTTATCATAATTTCCTTATACAAACATTATTTTACGAAAAAAATACACCGCCAAGTGTACTTTTTAATTTTCATTATTTATTTTCTTTTTTATCTTCTTTAAATGTTTCTTTTAATACTGTTCCGGCTGTTACTAAATTTTGTAAATCACTAGGTACAATTATTTTTGTGGAATTGCCATTAGCAACCTCTACCATAGCATCATAACTCTTAAGTTTAAGAACAGCCTCATCAACATCCGCTGACTTTAATAACTTTAAGGCATCGGCTTTGGCAGCTGAAACTTTTAAAATTGCTTGAGCTTCACCTTCGGCCTCACGAATATGTGTTTCTCTTTTAGCATCTGCTCTTAAAATAGCACTTTCCTTTTCACCTTCGGCAATTAAGATAGCAGCTTTCTTCTCACCTTCAGCTTGTAAAATTTTCTCACGTCTTTCACGTTCAGCACGCATTTGTTTTTCCATGGCTTCTTGAATATCTCTTGGTGGAATAATATTTTTAACTTCAACACGATTAACTTTTATTCCCCAAGGGTCAGTGGCTTCATCTAAAATTGCTCTCATCTTAGAATTAATAATATCACGGCTTGTCAAAGTTTGGTCTAATTCTAATTCACCAATAATATTTCTTAAAGTTGTTGCAGTTAAATTTTCTATCGCATTTACTGGATTTTCAACGCCATAAGTATATAACTTAGGGTCTGTAATTTGAAAATAAACAACAGTATCAATTTGCATTGTAACATTATCTTTAGTAATAACTGGTTGTGGTGCAAAATCTTTAACTATTTCTTTTAAAGTTACATCATTTGCTACTCTATCAATAAAAGGAATAACATAATGTACACCAGTTTGCATAGTAGTATGATAACTACCTAATCTTTCAATAACTTTTGCTGTTGATTGAGGAATAATTCTTACTCCTAACACAATCACTAATAGAATTACTATTAAAATAATCCATCCCATATTAATTTTTCTCCTCTACCTTTTGGCACTTAAGTTTTACGCCATCTATTGCTAGTATTTTTACCTTTTCATTTATCTTTATCTCGGTATCGCTAACAGCGCTCCACTTTTTGCCGTCTACCTTAACTTCGCCAACTTTTTCTGGAACAATATCTTCAGTAACAATCCCGATTTCACCAATAACTCTGTCCAAATTAGTTGGTATAACTTTCTTGTTTTTCACTTTATTAATAACTTTTTTCGTTAGTAACAAACAAACGAAACTAACAACTACAAACACTCCTACTTGTAATGAAGAATTATCACAAAATAAACTAACAAAGAAGCTAGCTAAAGCCCCAATAGCAAACCAAATGGTTACCAAATTAATCGTAACAAGTTCTATAAACACCAAAACAATAAATAACACTAGCCAAGTAAATGTCATAACTACCCACCTACCTAATTTAATTATACTATACTTTCCTTTATTTTAGGATATAATTTAATTTCTAATCTATAATCTTAACTTTAAATAAACATCAGCAACTGACTCGTCATTTTCTATTTTTACATCATCTTCTTTTTTATACTCCTGAAAGCCAAACTTTTTAAAACAATGTAGACTTCGTTCATTATTAGAAAATATAACAGCAATCAACTCTCTTAAATTTAAAGCTTCTTTGGAATATCTAATTAATCCTCTTATAGCTTCTATTCCATAACCCTTACCTTGCATATCTTTTCTTATAGAAATAGCAATTTCAGCTTTCTCTTTATCAATAGCTTCCAGACTTGCATTGCCAATAAACTCGCCTGTTTTCTTTTCTAACATTGAAAATACCACTTCATCATTGTCCAAAACATTTTGTATCCACGCTAATTCTTTTTCTTTAGTATATTCCTTTTCACTTGTTAAAGTCCATTTCTGAATACTCTTATCATTAACCAATTCTAGATAGTCATCTACTAAGTCAGCAGATACTTTTATAAAATTTATATTATCAGTTTCTAATAATTTAAAAACTTCCAAAACTCATCAACTCCTAAAATTGTCTATAATTTAACATATTTCCTTTGTAATTACAATCTAAATAATTTAAATATAAAACTAAGAAAAAATAAGATAAAACTAATCAAAAAATATTTTTATATAAGTAATTAATATATATGGTATAATCTTGATAAGAGGTACTTATAATGAATATTAATTTAGAACTATATCGTATATTTTATACTGTTGCCAAGTATAATCACATGACAAAAGCTAGTGAAGAACTGCATATATCACAACCAGCTATATCACAAGCTATAAAAAAACTAGAAGACCAACTTGGAGGAGCTCTATTTTTACGTAGTAATAAAGGTATGGAATTAACCGAAGAAGGAAAAATGTTTTACCATTATATAAAAAATGCTTTAGAATTAATCGACAATGCTGAAAATGAATTCACTTCCTTTAAAGACCTAGCCAAAGGTGAAATAAAAATCGGCTGTTCGACTACTCTAACTAAACTTCTTTTACTAAAACCAGTTGCTAAATTTCATCAAGACTATCCAAATATAGACATAAAAATTACTAATAATCTAACATCAGAATTACTAAAAGACTTAAAACTTGGCAAATTAGATTTTGTCATCTTTAACGAAAGTAATATTGAAGAAACAGGACTTAGTCTAACTAAAATAAAAGAACTTAAACAAGGCTTCATTTATAATCCTAATGTATTTAAAGACGAAATAAATAGTATTCAAAAATTAAATAAATACAACTTAATTCTTCAAAAGAAAGAATCCAACAGTCGCAAGTTACTAGATGATATTCTCTTAAAACATAACATTATTTTAAATCCTAAGCTAGAAGTAGTTAGTCAAGATTTAGTAACTGAATTTACCGAACTTGGTATCGGTATTGGTTTTACGTTTATTTCTCTTGCTAAACAAAAATATCCCAACCTTCAAGAATTAAAGATTAATCAAGAAATACCTAAAATGAATGTTTACTTAGCAACCAATAAATCAATGTCTTTAACTTTTGCTACTAACACATTTATAAATAAATATCTTTTAAACACGAAAGACACTTTCTAAAATCAACTGTACTCTTTAAAGTAACCGCAATAATTACGAACAAAAGTTAAAATGCTCATTACCTTCGCATTTCAACTCAGCCATTCTCACGAATGACCTTTTCTTACGAGAATAATCTCAAAAGACATAAACTCCGATGGTCGCCACCGTATTTAAAATTCAATTTTTACTTTAAGTATCTTACAAGTCAAAAGCCATTTTTATTCCTTCATTTAATATATTTAAACTTGCATTTATATCTCTATCTAAAATATTTCCGCATTCATTACATTTATATTCTCTTAATTTTAAATCTTTCATTTCTTCATTTCGATGTCCACAACATGAACAAAGTTGACTGCTTGGGAAATAAGTATTTACTTGAATAAATCTTTTATTCTCCCACAAACATTTTTGCCTTAATTTTGTTAAAATTAGAGAAAATGTGGAATGAATTATATTTTTTCTTAATGATTT
>CAKOSN010000042.1 GCA_934102255.1 uncultured Bacilli bacterium
TTCAATGGAATTACCTAATAATAATATAGTCTTGAATAGCAAAAGTCAAGAAAACAATAAAAAAATCTTTAAGTTCCAAACTTAAAGATTTCTTACTTTTACAAAAATTTTATCATTTGAATAGTTACAAGTCAACTGTTTAAAAAATATTTTTTATTTTAAGATAATATCTAATATATAAAATGTGTTAATATGAATAGTTTGCTGTGATATTTAATATCTTTAAGTTTGGAACTTAAAGATAACAATCCATAAAAATAAAATATACGAGGAAGTCTAATGATGAAATTTGTAATTAAATTAAGCAAATAATTGTTAGGAACACTAATAGATTTTATTAGTGTTATTTTTGTTGTATGCAAATATCTGAAATAATTATACTTCAATTACAATTACGATTTTAATTCTTGAAATGGTTTTCTTTTAAGGAAACAAAGTAGCAATTCTTTGCATTTTGTTTTATGGATTCAGGGAAAAGAATTTTTTTGAAAATTCTTTCCCTAGATAAATATACATAGGAGGAAGTGCAAATGAAAAAAGCAAAGCAATTTATAAGAAACGTAAAAGGTATAACTTTAATTGCCTTGGTGATTACAATAATTGTAATGTTAATTTTGGCAGGAGTAAGTCTAAATGCGACAATTGGAGAAAATGGAATTTTAACAAGAGCAAAAGATGCAAAGGAAGCCCAAGAATTAGCAAAGACAAAAGAAGATTTGGAGTATATGTTTTTAGATTATAATGTGTGGCAAAGTGAAAAAAAGACAATTTCTGAATTTTTGAAAAATAAAATGGAAAGTGGAGAAATAGAGGAATTTAGAGCATATCCGGTAAATAATGAATTTAAAATGGTAATAAAGAAAGAAGGAAAATATTTTTTTGTAGAGCAAGAAGATGGTGTTTATAAAGCTGTGCAAATGGGAGGATTAAGTGATGAAAATTCAGATTTTACGATAGTAACAAGAGAAGAATTTAAAAATGTAGTAGACGGGTCAATGAAATTCGAATTAGCAAATGATAAAAAGACGACCTTAATATTTTATGATGAAATAGAAGATGCATTAAATTTTGATATAGTAAGTGGTAATGTAACAATATATATGACACAAGATATGACATTGACCAATAGAGGATTAAAAAGATCAGCAGTAGATGTCCATTCTGGAGCTACATTAAATCTTTATGTTCTTGAAAATGTCAAATTAACAGTTGATTCTGGATATGGAGAAGATGCAAATGGAAATGTTCCTGGAAAAGGTGGTTATGCAGGAATCCATGTACCAGAAGGAGCAACACTAAACTTATATGGCAAAGGAACTATAGAAGCCTTTGGAGGTAAGGCTGGAAATGGAGCAAATGCATATGGAAATGCTTCACCAACTGCAGGTGGTGGAGGTGCCGGAGCAGGTATTGGTGGTAATGGTGGTAATGGTTCAGATGGCATAGATGGAGATGACGGTATTAATTATAAAGTTGCAGAAAATGGTGGAACAGGAGAATCCTGCGGAAATATAAATATATATAATGAAATTACTGTATTTGCTTATGGTGGTGCAGGCGGAAAAGGCGGAACAGGAGGAGCATATAATAAGGCAGGAGCAGGTGGTGCAGGTGGATACCCAGCAGCTGGTATAGGTGGTGGAGGTGCCGGAGGAGCAGGAAGTACATGTTGTTCTGGTGCGGGAGGTTATACTGGTGGTAGTGGATCTGGCACAAAGCTAATTGCAGAAAATGGTTTAGCAGGTTATGGATATGGCAGAGGCTATAGTGATGGTATTCCTAAAAATAAAGATGTACATCATTATTCAGGTGGTGGATATTATGCTTCAGGTACATGGTATTTATATACTGACAAAACCAATATAGGAGATTCAAATACAAATGTACTTGGCGGATGTAGTCTAATGTATCACCAATCATTTGGACATGAACCAGGCTGGGGAGGAACAGCTGGTAAAGGTGGAACAATCAAAGTTTCTGAAGTTGCTAAAGTTTATGCTTTTAATGGAAATTTATATACTGATGGAACATCATATGATTCAGGTATTAATCAGGCACTTATATACTTACAGGATGGAAAAAATATAGCAAAATATAAAGTTACTGTTCCAAGGTCAGATGGTAATTTTACTGCTGAAAAAGTATCAGCCTTGACAACAGTTGAAAAAAGTGGATATGTAAATACATTATATAATATTGATAATAAGTATATACTTAAAAAAATAGAAAATATAAATATAATGTTAGGACTAACTGGTAATCCTTTATCTAATGTAGATATGTCTACACAAGGAATTGGTTCTGGAGCAGGTTATATAGAAGTATCTAATGGAACATATACAATTGACAGTAATTTGAACTAATAAATTCTCTAAATACAGATTGATTTTGCAATATGCCTTTGATATAATAAGAAAAAATAAATGTGAGGCAGAAGAATGCAAGTTAGTTATGATAAATTAGAAAAAGAAATTTCAGAAGAATTAAAACCTATGTATTTGCTATATGGGGAAGAACAATATTTAGTTGAAACTTTAGTAAAAAAAATAAAAAAGAACTTTGGAGAACTTTTATTAGGTATTAATTATGTAGTATTAGATGATACTAATGTTAATAATTTAATTACAAATATAGAAATGCCAGCTTTTGGTTATGATAAAAAATTAATAATTGTAAAAAATTCTGGAATTTTCAAGAAAGACGGAAGAAGAAAAACAGCAACACCTTTGCAAGAAAGAATTTGCGAATATATAAAAAATAATTATGAGATTATAGAAGATTCAAATGTTATTGTGTTTGTGGAAGAAAATGTAGACAAAAATGCAGTGTATGAAGTAATTGAAAAAAATGCTGTTGTTTGTGGAATTGATTTCTTAAAACCTGCTCAATTGGTCACAAGATTAAAAAAAGTATGTGCATTGTACAAAGTAAAAGTAGATGATGCAACTTTAAATTATTTGATTGAAACGGCTGGAACTAATTTGCAAAATTTAATGAATGAAATAAGAAAATTAATTGAATATGCTGGAGAAGGAAATTCAATTACAAAAGATGCTATAAATGAACTTACAATTAAACAAATAGAAAGTGTTATTTTTGATTTAACTGATAATTTAGGAAATAAAAAAATAGAAAAAGCATTAGAAGTATTAGATAATCTTATTTATCAAAAAGAGCCATTACAAAGAATTTTAATAACATTGTATACACATTTTAAAAGATTATATTTGTGTGCTATTGCAATAAACAATAATACTGATGTTGTTTCAACTTTAGGATTGAAACCTAATCAAACTTTTTTAGTAACTAAATATAAAAAACAGCTTTCATATTTTAAAGTGAATCAATTAAGAAATTTACTACATGAATTAGTAGACCTAGATTACAATTCTAAATCTGGTAATATTGACATAGATGTAGGACTAAGAAGTATATTATGTAGTTATTGTAGTTAAAATCTACAATTTTAAAATAGAAAATTGTAATATAAGTGTAATATTGAAAATGTTGACATTAAATTTGCATAATGATATTATTTTTATATAAATAAGTCTTTAATTTAATTAAAGCAAGCAATCCATAAAAATAAATGTAAAGAGGAAGCCTAATGTACTTTAAAATAATTTTGCAATATAAATAGAAATTATGGCACTAATACTTGTATTAGTGCTTTTTTGTGTATGCAAAATAAATGAATGTTGGCTAAATTTAGTAATCAAAAGCTATTTATATTCCAAAAAGACAGAGAACTAATTTTATTTTTGGTAATGATTTTTCAAAAATAGAATTAGTTCTAGATGTCCATTTATAATTCTGGGTTCTTGCATAAAACAAAGGAGGAATTTAGATGGACAAAAGAAAATGGAAAATCAAAGACAAAAAAATATCAAAGCAAAGTCAGTACAAATTTAATAATCAACATGGAATTACATTAATCGCATTGGTTATAACTATTATTATAATGGTTATTCTTGCTGGTGTTAGCTTAAATGCAACAATTGGAGAAAATGGAATTATTTCAAAAGCACAGTACAGCATTTTTTTTAGTGAAATGACAGATGTAGAAGAAGCATTAAAAACATGGCAAACAAGTAAAATTTTAGATGATGAAGATTATTCCAAAAGAGCACCAACAAATGGATTGTGTACACCAGAAGAATTACAACAAACAAAAAGGTTAATGGGAGAAGTTGGATATTATAGAGTATGGAACATAAGTGCTTCAAAGCCAACATTAGATTTAACAGAGTCAAGTGAATCATTTGATAATAAATATGAAAGTGAGTTTATATATTATCCAGCAGGTGTGCAAGATTTGTACTATTTGAATAATGAAAAATTAGGAATAAATAAAAAGAAGAAATATCTAATAGATGCATCAACAGGAATAATATATTCAGTAAAAGGTGCAAACTTGAAGGGCATACAATGTTATAGTTTAGCAATGGCTAAAACTGTAATGGAAGATTATACAGATATGCCAAGTTTTGCAGAGTTAGAAATTAGTACTGGAAAAAATGCTGGGAATGTGTCTAATAAATATAAAGTAGATGAGAATGGTAATTATATATTAGATGGAGATGGCAATAAGGTAGAGAATCCAGATTATAACCCATATGGATTTGAAATTTTAGCTGATTATTCAAATGATAATGTATATAAATTGTATAACAATGGTGATTTATATGCAAAAGGAAAAAAAGGAATATTGTTAAATTCTTCAGTAGAAGAATTAAATAATATAGATGAAAATAAATGGCAAAGTACAACAATACCGAGTGATATTCCTGGAGCTAGTTCAAATGAAATAAATATTACTATTGGATATGGAATGGTATTTGTAATAGATAGCAATAGAGATGTATGGGCATGGGGAAGTAATTCACATAATAAAATGGGCTTGTCTGAAGAAGAAAAAATAGAATTTTCACCGCTTGTTCATAGAAAATTAAATATAAATGGAGAAAAGGCTAAAAAAGTTATTGATACTAATTGGGCAACATTTATAATAACAGAATCAAATAAATTATATGCATCTGGAAGTAATATTTATGGAGAATTAGGAATTGGACGAACTTGTACTCAAACTGAAAAATTTGAATTAATTGATTTTCCTGAAAGTGTAAGTAATATCAAAGAAATATATAATCAGGCAGGAGATAATGTTTCAGGAGACGGATTTGCTATTATATTAACAACGACTGGAAATCTATATTTTTCTGGTAGATATTCAAGAGCAAATCAAGTAGTGTTTAAAGATACAACTATAGATTTAAGTAAACTTGATAATGGACTAATTTTGTCTTGGAAAGAACTTAATACAAACACAATGTTTCCAGAACTTGATTTTACTAAAGTTCATGGCACAGGTTCATCTGCTAGATGGCATAGTTCACATTGGCTTTTTTATGCAGATAATATATGTTATGAAATGTTGTGGAATGGTTCTGTAAAGAAAATAGAAAATTGGGGAGATTGTACTAAAGTAGAAGTTTTTACTGGATATAATAGTGTTACTCCAATATTAACGAAAGTATATAAAGGTGATACTGTAGAGTGGTGGTATTATGGCATAGATTATTATGCTGGACTATTTACAGATGACACAAAGGACGAGTGGAATAATGTCACTGAAGTAATGTCAAATGTAGAAAATAGTACAAATAGTAAAATTGAGGATATTTGGTTTGATAGATATGAAATAGCGGTTAAATTAGCAAATGGAGATTGTTATGGATATGGTAGAGTAAGTGCATTGGGTTTAGGAACTACTGGTAGAACATATTCATGGAGCAAAATAGAAGAAATAAGTAATTTAGGAGATTGTAAATTTCCAACTCCAACTTTACCATTTATAGTAGTAAAAGATAATCAATTGTATGGTGTTAATTGTGTGAATTTGATTAGGAAAGAAAGTGTATTGCAGTCAAGTTGGAAATTAATTGCAAAAGATGTAAAGTATTTTAATCCTCAAACAAATTGGACGACTTTTGGTGTAGTAAAAAATGATGGAGCCTTATATGTTAGAGGAAAAGATAGTAGCTATCTAGGTCTTAACAAGGTAGGAGAAAATATTTCTAGTTTAACAAAAGTTACAGGAGAAGGAGCAACAACTGAAGTAAAAAATTCATTGGCAACAGGCGTAAAATCATATAACTTTACAGAGACATATATGTATATATTAACTAATGATGGCAATTTACTTGTAAGTACTTATGAAGATAATGTTTCTTCAGCGTCAAAAGGATATAGTGGACTAGGTGCTGAAAATCATCCTGAACTTGTAAGTTTAGCTACAAATGTTGAACAGTTTGCATGTAGAGGAAGTTATCACATATATAGATTAACTTCAAATGATATATATTGGTGGGGAAATGGTAGTGGTGGTGATAACATGCCAGTTAGTAAAATACCAATAAAATTAGGAGATTTGTGGAAAAACGCAGGAAAATGGTACAAAGCAGTTGTTGGAAGTAATGTTTGGTTAGCAACTGAAAATGGATTGATTACATCTGGAATAGATAGGAATGATGGTTATACAAATGGTAGTGGAAAAGATATAAGTGGAGGAGCTTTTTTAGACACTCCAGAAAAAATAGTAAATGTTTGTAGTAATGGTGCGTATATAACTTTAAGCGAAAATGGAAATCTTTATGTAGCAGGTAAAAGTAATTGTAGTGGTGATGGACAGGGAAAATATGGAACTGTAAATACAATACTACATAAAGTGGAATGTGAAAGTAAAATTGAAACTATAGTAGGTGGTAATGGTTTTGCAATAGGTATAACAGCAGATGGGAAGGTATATGCTACTGGTAATAATAGTTTAGGTGTGTTGGGAAGATGGATAGGAGTTAGTAGAGGTGATTCTAATTCAAGATATCGTACAGCTTTTGAGTGGGTAGAATGTCCAGAGTTGGAAATATAAATAAGAATAAAAGAGCACTTTAAGTATCATACTTAAAGTGCTTTTAATATTTATAAAAATTCTATCATTATTAAGTTTTGAAGTCAACCGTTATAAAAATAAATTTGAAAATAATTTCCAAAAACGAAATGAAAAAGACATCGAATGTATAGTAAAATATACTATTTGGTGTCTTTTTTAATATATCTTTAATTATGATACTTAAAGAAATCCGTAAAAATAAAATAGAAGTTTTGAAATGGTTTTCTTTCAAATAAAAACAAAGTCATTAGACATTTGTTTTTTATGGATTGAAGAGAAAAGCTTTTTATTGAATAAAAAGCTTTTTCTCAATTTAAAAGTCTGAGGAGGAAAATCATTGATGAACAAAAGAAAATACGAAATAATGTTAAAACAAAAGCAATATAGGAATGTGAGAAATAAAAATGGAATTACACTAATAGCTCTTGTAATAACCATTATTATAATGGTTATTCTTGCAGGTGTAAGCTTAAATGCAACAATTGGAGAAAATGGAATTATTTCAAAAGCACAGTACAGTACATTTTTAAGTGAAATGACAGATGTAGAAGAAGCATTAAAAACATGGCAAACAAGTAGAGCTTTAAATGATGATGATTATGATAAAAAAGCACCAACAAGTGGATTGTGTACTCCAGAAGAATTACAACAAACAAAAGGACTAATGGGAGAAGTTGGATATTATAGAGTATGGAGCATAAGTGCTTCAAAGCCAACATTAGATTTAACAGAGTCAAGTGAATCATTTGATAATAAATATGAAAGTGAGTTTATATATTATCCAGCAGGTGTGCAAGATTTGTACTATTTGAATAATGAAAAATTAGGAATAAATAAAAAGAAGAAATATCTAATAGATGCATCAACAGGAATAATATATTCAGTAAAAGGTGCAAACTTGAAGGGCATACAATGTTATAGTTTAGCAATGGCTAAAACTGTAATGGAAGATTATACAGATATGCCAAGTTTTGCAGAGTTAGAAATTAGTACTGGAAAAAATGCTGGGAATGTGTCTAATAAATATAAAGTAGATGAGAATGGTAATTATATATTAGATGGAGATGGCAATAAGGTAGAGAATCCAGATTATAACCCATATGGATTTGAAATAATAGCAGACTCTTTAAATGATAACATTTATAAGTTATATAATAATGGAGATTTATATGCTAAAGGTGTAAAGGGAAATTTGGTGAATACATCAGAATCAATAATGGAAGATGTAAATCCGTATTTGTGGAGAGAATTAAATGTACCATCAGAAATAGGAAAGTATAAAAAAATAATACCAGGAAGTAATTGCGTATATGTTATAGATAATAATGATGAACTATGGGCTTGGGGAAGTAATTATAGTAATAAATTTGGCTTAACACATGACCAACAGATTGAATTCACAGGAAGGGATGCTATTAAGTTAAATATTGATGGAAAAAAAGTAAATAAAATATTTACAACACCAAATTCAACTTATGTTGTAACACAAGATAATATGTTATATGCTTCTGGATATAATTTGTATGGAAACTTAGGAGTTGGAAATAGAGAATCATCATCTGGTTTTAGAAAGTGCATTGGAATTTCTGATCCTAGTAAACTTGTTTCAATAGAATCAATTTCAAATGTATCTGTAGCTAATTTATATGTCTGTATAGATGATGAAAATACAAATAATTATCAGATTTTTTATTCTGGTTCAAATGATAGAAATCAATTTGGAGGTGTAAGAAATCAAGAGATTTTTACAGAAATAACACGTGTATTTGATGGAAATATAGGAGCTGATTTAGATCAAGATATAAAACAAATCAAATTTATAGGCGGTGCAATTTCAATATTAACAAAAGATGGAAGATTAATTGCTACGGCAAGTGCTAGATCTTATATGTCAGGTATTAATATACCAGCTGGTTATTATGCTGAATATTCAGCTTCAACATTTGGAAAGAATACGCCAATAAAAATTAATAGAATAATTGGCGGATGCGATTATCATATAACGATTTTCGAAATTATAAATTCTGATAATACAATAGAATACTATATATATAGTATAGATAATAATTATTTAGGTTATGATGAATCAGGAAAGGAAATGATGTATAATTTTACTAATAATATACCAGTAGAATTAAAGCAAGAAGGAATAAAAGATTTTTATATATGTACTGGAAACTTGTATATTGTTTCAAACTCTGGAAAAGTTTGGGCAACGGGTGATTATACAGGATTAGGAACAGATAATATTTATACATCAAATCCAGTTGGTTTTATTTGTTTACAAGATGTGACTAAAACTTTAACATATTCTTTACCAGAAATAAAAAATGTTTGTGAATATGATAATTATGGAACTGTTTATCCAAGTTATCAAATATTTTTTGAAGGAAAAGATGGAAAAATATATGTTACTGGAGATAGTAGTATAATGTTTGGAAATAATATATTAGTTAAAAGCTGGATAAAAATAGCATCAAATGTGAAAAAGATTAATGCTACAACATGTGAAAAATCTTTAGCATATATAGATTATAATAATGATGCATGGATTGTAACAGGAAAAACAACATTTTTTGGTATAACGAATAATAATTTAGCGGATATTCCTCAATTTACAAAATTAATAGATGTAGTTGATGACCAAAACATCAATGACTTTAAGAATAATATAAAAGATATACAAATAAGAAGTGGAGCTTCTTATATTTTGACTTTAGATAATAAATTATATGTTTCTGGTATAACTAAAACACCAACTTGGGTGGGAAATTATAATATAGGGATAAAGTATAAAGATGAAAGTGGAAATATTACAGAGATAACTGGTAAATATATTAAAATTTTAGACAATGTCACTATGTTTTGTTCGCATAATTTAGCAGATTTTGCAGTAGTAAGAGATGGCGGGTATAAGTTATATGTGTGGGGAAGGAATGATGGATGTGTAATGGGACAATATGATTCAGAAATACCAATAGAAGTTACAGATTTAGAATTTGATCCTTCTCATATTGTAAAAATATATGCAGGACAAAGAGTATCATATGTTATTACAGATGATGGAAGTGTATATACAAGTGGATATAATTCAACAAATGGATACGGAGTAAATGGTAGTGGTAGTATGGCATATAAACTTTTTAATAAAATCAATTCAGAATATTTTAATAATGAAAAGGTTATAGATATTGCTTTTTCAGATTATTCAATTGCTTCAACAATTGCCTTGACAGAAAATGGAAATTTATATGGTTGGGGAATCAAATCAACTTTAGGCATAGGAACAGAAGATACTGATTATATCATGACTCCAAAGAAAATAAGTTCAATTTCTAATGTCTCATCAATTACAGGTGGAAATGGATTTTATGTTTGTATAAAGAAAGATGGTTCTGTTTATGGAACAGGCTCAAATCAATACGGAATTTTAGGACGTTGGATAGGGGTAGACAGAAAAACACCAAACAGTAGATATAAAACAGCATTAGATTGGGTAGAATGTCCAGAACTGGAAATATAAAGTCAATAAGACCTTTAAGTTTTGTACTTAAAGGTCTTTAACATTTAAAGAAATTCTATCATTTGTAGTAATAGAAGTCAATAATTTAAAAAATATTTTTAATTAATTAAACATAATTACATATTGCTAAAAGACGCAAAAGTATTTAATTTATACTGTTTTGCGTCTTTTTTTTGTTTATCTTTAAGTACAAAACTTAAAGAAATCCGTAAAAACAGAATAGAAGTTTTGAAATGGTTTTCTTTCAAATAAAAGCAAAGTCATTAGACCTTTGTTTTTTATGGATTGAAGAGAAAAATATCTTATGAACTAGAATAAAATTAGATATTTTTCTCTGCATTAAAATATAGGAGGAAAATCATATATGGACAAAAGAAAAGACAAAGAAATACAAAAGCAAGTTCAGTATAATTTGAAAAGTAAAAAAGGCATTACGTTAATAGCCTTAGTTATTTCAATAATTGTGATGGTTATTCTTGCAGGTGTTAGCTTGAATGCAACAATTGGAGATAATGGAATAATTTCAAAAGCTAAAGCTGCAAATATGCAGTATTCAATGTCTGCATTAGAGGAATTTTTGCAGAGTAAATATATTGAATTATATACTGAAATGGATAATCAAGATACAAAATTAGATTATTTATTAAATAATTTAGATACAAGAAGCTATATTCAAAAGTCTAAAAATGGTGATTGCTTTTTTATAGATGCAACAACAGGAAATGTATATTATTTTATTGAAAAGTCTGCATTACCAGATGATATAAAAAATACATTAGTTGGTGGAAATAATTCTTTAACAGGCAAGAGCATTTGGGCTGACTTTAATGATATATATGGAATTACATCAGATTTAAAAGTATACTATTGTGGAAATAATTATAATGATAGATTAGGTGCAGATGATGAAAAAACTTCTATAAATCTATCAAATAAATATGTGTCTGGTATGGAAAAGGGGACAAATTGGGCTAATACAATGGGTTTTGAAAAAGATGTCAGTTTAGCTGATTTAACAACTGTAACAGAACTAACAATAACTGATGATAATTTAGATTTTTCATTAGCATATAATCTAGGAAATTTAAAAAGAATTACGTTTAAAAATCTGGTTAAAGATAATTTAAATGGAATTAATTTAGTAAATTCATTACAATATGTATATTTTGATAATTGTCAAATTAATGATTATAGTGCACTTAGCAGTTGCACGAATTTGCAGTATTTGTATATGCGTTTGCCAAAAGATATGACAGAAGAAATAGCCAATACTCAGGTATTAAATTTATGTGATTTAGAAAAAGGCATAGGAAAAGCTGATTTGTCAAAATTAGAATATTTTGGAGTATTTGGTGTAAATGAAACTTATAGAGATATAAATTATTCAAATTATATAAGTGGGTATTCTTCATTATCAAAACTAACAGATATAAGTCCTTTAGCTAATATTTCATCAAAAAAATATATTAAATATTTATATTTAAATGGTACAAGTATAAAATCTTTTAAAAGTTTAGAAGATTTTTCAAATTTAAAAACTATAGTTATGCATAATGTAAATGGTTATGAAAGCTTTGAAGGAATATCAAATAAGCCTAATTTGGAATATATTTATGCTCAATATGGAACAGCATATTCATTGTATGGTTTAGAAAATAATATTAAATTACGTTATTTAAGAGTAAATAATGATAGTAATTTAACTACTTTAAAAGGATTAGCAAATTGTAATAACTTAAAAATTTTATACGCACATAATTGCAATTTAGGGCTAAATGAGGAAGAGAATAAAAGTGAAAATGATGCGTTATATGCATTAAAAGATATAAGTTTGGCAAATATAAATCTAGAAAATAATAAACTAAAATGGGTTAGTTATTTAAAAAATTGTACTAATTTAGCTGAATTATATTTGAATGGAAATGATGATATGAATGGCGAGGATTTGGTACAAATTTCTAGTCTTATTCAAAAATGTGGCAATAATCAGAGTATACCAGTAAAGTATTCTTTATTGCTATTGGATAAAAATACGACAAAATTAGACTTGAAAAATGAGAAAATAAATATTGATAATTTTAAAACTTTAAAAGGAAAAACAAGCCTTGAAAGATTAGATTTACAAAATTTAAAATTAACTAAAACTGTATCTGGAAAAGAAATTGATATTGATATTGCTGAATATGATTCTATTTTAAATGAAGTATTATCAACTTTAACTAACATGAAAAATATAAGATTATCAAATATATCTGGTTTAAATACAATAACATTTGTTAAGAATATGCAAGGTCTAAATGAAATAATTTTAAGTGGTACAAATGTATCTACAGGTACAAAAGATGATAAAGGAAATGATACAGGCTTAGAACTTTTAAATAATATTGATACAATGCTTAGCCTTGAAGTTGATAAAAGTGATATAGACCTATCAAAGATAACTCAAACTTTAAATAGATTTTCTTCAGGATACCACAATAGTTCAAACTTCTTTAATGGATTATATGCTTTGAAATGTACTGTGAGAAATTTACAAACTTTGAACAATTCAACATGTGGATTAACAAAATTATGTTTAACGGAATTTCCAAATGGAGAAGTTGCAGATTTAAGTAATTGTATTACTTTAAAGCAGTATTCTTCACTATATGAACATCATAGTGGAAATGTAAAACTACCAGATTCAGTAGAAAAAATGTATTTAGATAATTCTTATATATATGGCAGTTTTCCAAATAATTTAAATAGTATATATTTTCATAATACATTAACAAATGATGTGTTAAAAAATTTAGCACAAAGTTGTCCAAAGTTGGAAAGTTTACAAGCAGGTTGCAGTAATGTGACTGATTTGAGTTGCTTATCTACGGCTGTATTTAAAGATGGTTTGCAAACTTTAATTCTTTCAGGTGATTCATCTCATCAATCTAGTCCAATTAAATTAATGAATTTGAATGGCTTGGATGGATTTAGTAGTTTGAATAAATTGCAAATTGAATATACAGAATTGAATGATATTACAGGGCTAAAGAATTGTCCAAATTTAAAAGAATTAATATTAAGAATTTCAAAAATAAAAAGTATTTCTTCATTAAATGATTTGACATCAATAGA
>CAKOSN010000043.1 GCA_934102255.1 uncultured Bacilli bacterium
ACTTCGTTCGCCCTTGATTTTTTATTCTTGTAAAAGTCTTTTTTTATGATGTCTCCTAAATGGGGTTCACATCAAAAATCAGCTCTTTTTTTAATTTAAAAATCATCGTTCATTAAGAAATCAATTATATTAAGATTCTTTATTTTACTTTGAAATTATCAACATCATTTAAAAAAACATTATATTTTTCTATATCAAAATAACTTTTGCTAGTAATAATTATAATTTGTGATAAACTACTTCTAGGTGATTTACATGGAAAACACATTTAAATATACATTAGATAATAAAAGATATCATACCCTAAATTACGAATATAAAACTAAATATGGTAAAAAGGTTTTTAAGGTTTCTTTGAATGCTGGATTCAGTTGTCCTAATAAAAAGGATGGTTATGGTTGTATTTTTTGTTCTCCCCTTGGAAGTGGAGACTTTGCTGGCGAAGAAAAAGATGATTTAATAACGCAGTTTGAAATGGTAAAAAACGTCATGGAACATAAATGGCAAAATGCCTATTATATTGGCTATTTTCAAGCTAATACAAATACTTATGCCCCTGTTGAAGTTTTAAAAACAAAGTTTGAACCCATTCTAAAGATTCCTAATGTCATTGGCTTATCTATCGCTACTAGAAGTGATTGCATTTCTGATGAATGCTTAGATTACTTAATCGATTTAAATAAAAGAACTAATCTTACCATTGAACTAGGTCTTCAATCTATGTATGATGAAACTTTAAAATTAATTCATCGTGGTCATGATTTAAAAAACTTTGATGATTGTGTTAAAAAGTTAGTAAAAAATAACATTAATGTCGTTGTTCATATCATAAACGGCTTACCTGGTGAAACTAAAGAGATGATGATAAATACTGTTAAATACGTTAATTCTTTAGGGGTATCAGGTATTAAAATTCATATGCTTCACATAATTAAAAATACTAAATTAGCCGATATGTACCAGGAAAAACCTTTTCATATTTTAACTAAAGAAGAATATATTGACATTGTTGTTTCTCAGTTAGAATACTTACGTCCAGAAATGATTATTCATCGTCTAACTGGCGATCCTAAAAAAGAAGACTTAATTACGCCTGAATGGGTCTTAAAAAAATTCTGTGTTCTAAATGATATTGATAAAGAAATGGTAAAAAGAAATACTTATCAAGGTTCAAAATGTTAAAAAAATAAGGAGAGTAGCTTACTTTAAAAGTTCTATTCTCCTTTTATTTATTAACATCATCCCAACGATACCCAGCTATATCAGAAGCTGCAAAATTATATTCTAATTTTTTATTATAAGCAGTCTCATAAGCCTTGCTCTTCAAAGCATAATCCTCATTTAACATATTAATACTATTTACCCTTGGACTAACATCTTTATCTGGATATAAAACGCCTAAAACATTTAACTCATAAGTTGTTTTATTAAACTCTTCATTATCTAGTATATCAGTATCTATTATCTTCGTAAAACAAGATATTACAGGTACATTAAGAATGGCAGCATACTGATATGCTCCTCTTTTTAACGGTCTTATCTTACGATAATTAAACCACATTTCTTCCTCAGGATAAATTAAAACGATATTGCCAGCATTTAATACTTTTCTTAAATTTTCTTTGAAAGTTCCAGCTAAATATGTTGGACTTTTACTAACTGGTATAACATTTAAATAATTCATTAAGAAACCTAAACTACCAGGCATCGCTAAATTAGTATCTTGAATAACTATATATAAATCCTTTTTTAAAACTTTTTCTACTAGTTTTCTAATAATGAAAGTATCTAAAGGATTAAAGTGATTAGAAGTAATAATTGCTCCCTTACTTAAATCAACATTTTTTAGTTTTTCAGCCCCATTAATAACGATATCTTTATCCAACATTTTCATATATTTACTAACAGTCATGCTAGCAATAGTATGCTTAATACCATATCTTATCTTTTTATTCTTATTCTTATAAAAATTTTCTAATAATTTACTTATTTCTTCATCACTTAAAGTTGCATCATTAACTTCAACTTTTTTATTTAATTCATTATCTAAAACATTTTGTTCTATATTTTTAATTACACTCTTTTTTGAACCACCAATAATCATTATAATCTATCTTCCTTACCACTATCAAAGACAGTTTTAAAAGTTACCTCATCATTAACAATTTCTCTACATCTTACAAGCATTGCTTCTAAACTCTTATCATCCTTTTGTTTATCTTCTAAAGTATAATTATCTTTAATTTTCTTTATTTCATCATAATAAGGTGTCTTTTTAGCATAAGCCCAGAATTCATCTTCATACATCACATTATCATAATGCCAAGGTTTCTTAAATAAGTTAAAATGAACAATACCCGGATTATCTATTCTTTTACCACCTTCGGTTGGCATTGTATCCCACTTACCATCTAAATACTTAATTTTACCTTTTAAAATAGCATTAATATAAGATTGGTCAGGATCAACATTACCAAAATTATACTTATTAAATAAATATAAGAACTTATCCGCAAATCCTTTTTCTCTTAAAGTCTTCATATCAAAAAGAATAACACCCGAATTTATATACTCACGGTAATCAACACCAACACCATTAGTAAAATAGTTAGTTATATCTTTAATTCCAAAGCAAGAAGTATCAACACAACCACCAATATAGTTTCCTTCTAAATCTGTATTGTATAACTTACTAATATCATCTAAAATAATCGTATCAGCATCAATATATAAAGCTTTATCATACTCTTTAAAACAATCAGGGATAAAAATTCTAAAGAAAATAGCTAAACTAAAATAGTCTTCTCTTAATCTTGTTCCTTTTTTATCTGTTATTGCTTTAAGTCTTTCATCCATATTATTAAACATTATCTTACTATAACTAGTCTCTAGCTTTAAGATTTTTTCTTTGTTTTCTGCACTTAAACCATTATTTACAATATGAATATGATAAAAATAACTTGTATCAGCATTATCTAGTAATGACTTTATTGCTACACTTACAAAGGGTGCAAAAGCATCATCTATTGTAAAAAATATTGGTATAATTTTCTTATTCATTTTCAAAAACTCCTTATATTCATCAAGTAACCAATCAAATTCATGACAATTTAAAATATCATGCATTCTATCGATTTGCCAAGGTTTAACTTTTTGCGTCTTAATTCTTGGGAAAAATTTAAATGTCGTTGTAAAATGTCTTAAAACAGTATCATCTTGCATAGCTTTTTGTTCATTATATTTTCTATCGACAATAAGCTTATGTTTACACAAAATATTTAAGGCACTTTGGTCAGGTAATAACATTCTTTTAGTGGCGCACATTTCTCTTGCTTTTCTTAAGATATCTTCCTTTTTTAATAAATCCAAATTAAGTAGTAATACCCCCGAATTTAAATAGTCTTTCTTAAAAGGATTCTTTTTATATACATAACTACCATAATAATCTAAAGCTCCAACTAATTCATAATTACTATTATCAATATCATAAAAATTTTTAAAATTACGATATGCTAAAACATCAGTATCTAAATATAATATCTTACTAGGTAAATCTACTAAATCACTATAAAGTCTTAGCATGCAATAAGGTGTAAATAAAGTATCTTTATTCGCCTTACATTCATGTTTTTGATAAATTTCCGTCATATCAATTAGTTTAACAAAACTATCTTTATTAACTTCTTTTACTAAAGTATCTAAAAAAGTAATAAAATCACTATCTATCTTTTTATAATTTAAATAATCCATTGATAAAACATAAATATTTAAAGTACCTTTTTCTACTTTTAGAATGGACTTTATTGATAAAAATAGACCGTCTTTAATATTACTATCCCCACAATATAATAAATTCATCCTTACTCCTTAATTCCTATTATATATTCTTTATATTTTTTTATTGTAAAACCATTTATTTTAGTTGTATCTATCTTTCTAATACTTGTTAAATCTAAACCTAAATATTTTAAATAAGCTTCCTTTTTCACCCAAATAGTTGTAAAATCTAACTCTTTATTTAAACTTTTCTTAATTACATCTTGTTCATTTTTACTAAAAAAATGTTTAACTACCATATTTTTAAAAGTCAATTTTTCAATATCAATACCTACTGGATTAGAACTAGTAACAGCTACGGTTATATTATCTTTATTACTTATATTAAAATAGATATCATTATCTTTAAAATAAGGTTTACCATTTTCATTTTTTAAAACCACATAGTTACTTAAATTATTATCCGTAGCAATTTTTTTTATAACATCATTACTACTTACATTCTCTTCAATATATAATTTATTCATTTTTCTAAAGCTTTATTTATTAACTTATAAATTAACAACTACTTATTTAAGTATTCCACAATGTCATTAACCGTTTGTAAAGTCTTAATATCTTTATCAGGAATAGTTAGATGATATCTATCTTCACATCCACTAATTAAAGTAACAATATCTAAAGATTCTAACTCTAAATCTGTTGTTAAATTAGACTTACCACTAATTTTTTCTTCAGGAATTTCACAAACCTCACTAATTAATTTAATTACTTCTCCAACCATTATTTTTTTATTTTCCATTTTTTATTCCTCCATTATTTTATTTCTTAAAATTTTATGATTATTATTCTTTTTAAATTCTGTAGTTCTTAAAATACACTTACTTATTTGATGATTTTTAGGAACCGTTTTATTATATCTATAAATTAAATTATTAAAATAAGTCGTATTACCTAAGTAATCCTCACTTGGATAAATATATGCTACTAACTGATTATTTAAAGAATCAACAACTACTTCTGTAACGCCCTTATCTTTAAGTAATTTTTCTTCAATCATCTCAGGTAAAATGTTTTCACCATTAGATAAAATTATTAAGTTTTTCTTCCTACCAGTTATAAACAAAAATCCGTCTTTATCAATGTAACCTAAATCGCCAGTTTTAAACCAGCCATCCTGCAAGACTTCTTTAGTTGACCTCGTATCATTATAATAACCAAGCATGACATTTTTACCTTTAACACATATTTCGTTGTCAATTATTTTAACATCGATATCCCGACCAATTAGACCAACGGAACCGTCTTTACCATACAAATTACGATTAACTGCTACAACTGGGCTACACTCGGTAATACCATACCCATTTAAAATTTCAATACCAATACTGCGGAACCATTTAATATATTTACTATCTAAATAAGCGCCACCACATATAAAGTATTCCAAATTTCCGCCAAACTGGTCAGTAACTGATTTAAATAATTTCTTACGTAAATCAATACCTATTTTTAGAAGACTATTAGATAACTTAATCGCTAGTTTTAACTTTTTGTCTTGTTTAGTCCTGCGAGCGGTACTCCAAATAGTTTTATAAAAAGTTTCAATAAATACTGGTACCACAAACATCGTATTAGCTTCTGCTAACTTCATTTCTTTTTGTAAAGACTTAAGACTACTATTTATGAATATTGGAACGTGATAATAGAATGGTTTTAAAATACCAGTAATAAGTCCGAATGAATGATGAAATGGTAAAACAGCATACACTCCACCATTAGGTTTAAATAAACTAGCTAAAGACCAAATATCAAAGCAGATATTTTCTTCACTTAAACACACAGCCTTATTAAATCCCGTCGTCCCCGAAGTAAAGAAGATAACACTAGCATCCTTAGGATTAGTAAATCTAATGAAATCTTTTTCTAATTTATAACTTTCTATATCTTCAATCGGATACATCTTACTAACAATACCATTTAAAGAATCACAATATTCTCTAGAATAAAAGCAGGTATTAGTACTAGTATTTTTAAGCATCTTTTTAATATCATTAACATCTAAGTCTTTATCAATAATAACTACACAATTACCACTGATAACAATACTCATAAATAACACTAAAAAGTTATATGAATTCTCCCCAATTAAAGCAATATGTTTATTATTATAAAGATTGGCTATATAATTACTAGTAAGTCTTACATCTTCATAAAAATCTTTATAAGTCTTACTAATTAACACTTTACTCTTATCCAAATATTTAAAAGCTATATCATCTGGTTTTTTAATACTTAAATTCATTAAGTCTTTAAAACTATTTATTTTTGGATTATTATAATAGGCATAATTTTTCTTCATAAGTAATCACTTCCTACACAAAACAAATTTATTATACAATTTAAAAATGAACTGAATGTGAAATCATTTAATTGGTAATCTTACAATAACCAGAGTTCCCTTACCAACCTTACTTTTTATTTCAATGCTACCTTTATGTAATTCAAGAATTCTTTTTACTAAAGAAAGACCCAAACCATTGCCTTCTTCGGAATGTGACTTATCAGCCTTATAAAATTTTTCACAAACAAATGGTAAATCATCTTCTTCAATCCCAATTCCTTCATCTTTAATTCTTACTTCATAATAATTATCAACAAGTTTACTAGTAATTTTTAAAGTTTTACCATTTTCACTAAATTTAATCGCATTATCTAAGATATTAATCCATACTTGTTCAATACTATCTTCATTTAATAACAATTTATAATCTAATATATCTAAGTCTAATTCAAGATTCTTTTCTTCTATTTTTTTCATTTCTAAAAGAATAGCTTGTCTTATTTGTTCCCCCACATCATACTTAGTTTTGTCCGTCAAAATTTCTTGCTTTTCTACTTTGGATAAATATAAAATACTATTAGAAAGATTAGAAAGTCTAGTTGCTTCTTTAATAATTATATCCAAGTACTTATCTTGTTCTTCTTTAGATAAATCATTATTTTTTAATTCTTCTGCATAATTTTTAATAGAGCTTATTGGTGTTTTAAACTCATGAGAAAAATTATTAATAAAATCATTTCTTAATATTTTAACTCCCTCTAATTCTTTAGCCATTTGGTTAAAATCATGAGAAAGACGTCCTAAAAACTTAGTATTATTTTCTTTGATACGTACAGAAAAGTCTCCTTCACTAATTTTTTTTGTCGAATTGGATATTTCTTTAATCCCCTTTAAAATAGGACGACCAATTAAAATCGAAGAAATTACCCCAATTAAAATGATAGCCACAAAGACCAAAACCCAAAACTGGGACTGATGCAAATCAATCATATAGTCCCAACCTAGTATTTGATTACCTAAAAATATCAAAAAACTTAAAGCTATTATAATTGCAGCAAAGGTACAAAATGCCAAAGCCGTAAAATAAATAGTTAATTTTTGGTTAGCCTTTATTTCATCATCATTAATTTTTTTCATTTTTAACCACCTTATAACCTAGACCCCTGACCGACTTAATTTCAAATTCTGGATAATTTTCAAATTTTCTTCTTAATCTATTAATATGAGCATCGATTGTTCTATCATCACTATTAGACTCATATCCCCAGATTTCATCCATTAACTGATTTCTAGTAAATATTTTATTAGGATTAGATAGTAATTTATATAACAGTGCAAACTCTTTTTGCGTTAATTCTGTTGTTTCAGTATCTCTTGTTACTGTCATAGCATCACAATCAGCTACTACTTTGCCAATAACTATTTTCCTTTCAGCTAAAATTTTACTACGTCTAAGTAGGGCTTTTACTCTTAATAATAGTTCTTCCATTTCTAAAGGTTTAGTCATATAATCATCAACACCAGTTTGAAAGGCAATT
Source organism: uncultured Bacilli bacterium (assembly GCA_934102255.1). Classification (GTDB taxonomy): domain Bacteria; phylum Bacillota_I; class Bacilli_A; order RF39; family UBA660; genus CAG-605. The sequence continues at coordinate 7,660 of CAKOSN010000043.1, forward strand.
CTTTTATCTTCCATTAAACTTTTAGCAGTAGTCATAATAATAGGTAAGTTTTCTTGTTCATTTCTAACTTTCTTAGTAAATTCATATCCATCTAATTTAGGTAACATTAAATCCAAAATAATTAAGTCAATATGATTATTTTCAAACACCTCTAACCCAGATACTCCATCTAAAGATGTATAAACGATATATCCTTCTCTTTCTAAATTCTTCTTTATAATATTAAGTAAATTAATATCATCTTCAACTATTAATATATTTATCATAGAACACCACCAATTTATATAGTTATTGTATCATAACTTTTCCTTGAAATAGCATTTTAAAGAAGTTTATATTAAATTTATATAGCAAAGCAAAAATAAAAAAGCACTTAATTTTTCTTAAGTACTCTTCCTTTTTCATGTTCTAAAGTAAATAATATTGGCTTACCACTACCTAGGAAACCTTCTGTTAATACTTTAAAATAATCCTTATCATCATATAACGGTAATAAGTTTAAACTATTAAGAATAGTAAGTAAATCTCCAAAATGAATAATTTTTTCAATACTTCCAGAAACACTTTGATATATCTTTTGGTTATCGCCAACCATTCTTTTATATTTTCCGTTAACATTCTTTAAAGGATAAATAATTAAACGGTATAAAAATAAATCATCTATATTTTCAGTTTTATGTTTATTATTTTTAACAACTAAACCACCACAAAAGCTAAAACTTAAAGCGTCATAATAAGTACCATTCAATTTATTAATAGTATCTTCTATATCTTCTAGTACACCATTAATACTACAATCTACTTCTTCTAAATTACATATAGGAGAAGCATTCTTAAAACTTATTTCATTAGTATAAGGAGTTCTTATAATATCTCTATCTCTAATTAAGTAATTAACATAAGGATTATTATTAATATGTTTATTTATTTCTTCAATATTCATTTTCTTCACCAAGAAGTTATTTAATCATAAAATTTCTTGATAATCAATATTTTTTTAATTTGTATCTATAACAAAAGGGTCGTTAGTGGTACCAATTCCTCCAGTAATTTTAACATCAGACCTTAAATTAATAACAGGACGTGCCAAAATGTTTCCTTGAACACCAAACCCTCCATTTAAAACACCAGATGTTTGAGCAATCCACACTAATGCAGAACCACTGCCTTTTCCAAATGAAGAAGGTGATAACGTCCAATAGCTAAAGTCTGAATAACTCCAACTTAATTTGTTTATTTTACTACTATTCATACCACTAAATCTTAATTCATCATAAGTTATTAAACCCACTGGATAAATTAAAGATTTATTTCCTATATCTGAATTAGCAACGGTATATAAATCTCTATCAATATTTGGACAGGTAAATATTAGAATATCATTTTTATCTCTATCGTTAGTTCCGAAGTAACTGTATTTATTTGTACTTATTCCATCCCCACTAGATAAAGTCCTATCTCCGCAAAAACCAATATTATTTTCTATATAATTAGAATATCCTTTGTTAATTATATTATTTTCAAACCATGATTCAATATTTTCTTTTATAGATGAAGAATTTATATTATTATGAAGCTCATCAAAACTATTCCCATTATTATCACCATACATATAGCCAACATATGCCGGACTGTTATATAAATCATTAAATCTATAAGTATTACTATTTATAGATTGATTAATATCGAATGAATTTTTTTCGATACCGTTATATAAAAGCCTTATAGAATCATTGCCATTTATGCGTACGATTTTCCAATAAAAGCCTCCAAAATAAACATTGTTATTTATTACATTACCACGATAATAATACGTTATACCATAATCATCAATGGCTTGATATAAGCCTTTATCAGATTTATCAGTTTCTAATTCACTCTGAATCATTTCTTTTCCTGTCAAAGAATATCTTATTCTATGATTAATTGAATTAGCTGTTCCAATATATTCCATAGCAGCAGAACTAATTTGATAAATTTTATCACAATTACTAACAGTATCGTATGGAGTCATTTTATTGGCTGAACTATTATAATTAGTACCGGCATTGCAAAAATAATAATTATCACTTTCAAAATCAACAACTGTTGGATTATAATAATCAAAATCAGTAATATCATATTTTCCAGTTTCCACGTTAAAAATATATGATTTTCCTAATTTCAATAAAGATGCAGTTGAAGAAAGACCCTGAGTACCAAAATTAACATTATCTAAAATATCGTCTGCTGGTTTATTAGCAGTAACCACTTTAATTTCTCCAGTATTTTCAATCCACTTTATAGTTGGAGCAGTTTGACTTAAATCAGGTTCTCCTTTGGCTTCTATCTTTTTTAAAGCATCTTCCGGAGTACTTTGATATTCATTAGCTAGTATGGCATCATGTAAAGTATCATATCCAGCATCTTTGGGATTCCAACTACTCGGTGTTGCTACTACTACGATTTTAGATGCAAAATATTTATTCATTGAATCAACATCTTCGACATCTTTATCCATCCAAAATCTTACTGTATAATCGACTGAATCGTTATAAGCTAATGTTCCTTTAGCAAGTATTCTTGATTCTGTACTTCCAGTTATTACTGTATCAGTAGATTCATAATTAGTAAGTAATTTTATTTCTTCATTATTAACCATTACATCTAAGTATTTACTATTTAAAGTTGTACCTTCTAGCATTTCCATATTAACAGTATATCCTGCTAACATATCACAAGTATTAGTTATTGTAAAAGAATATGGTGTTAACTTTTTACCCTCTTCATCACTTATTGGATACATGTTATCTAAGTTAATAGCATTCTTTTCATTAGTAAATTCTAAATTAAAACATTGGCTTCCCGCTACATTACCATTTTTTTGTACTCTATTTAATAAATAATAACCATAACTTAAACCAATAGCCAAAGTTAATATACATAATATACTTATTGTTAATATTTTAACCTTTTTATTTTTTATCATACTTAATCAAAATCCTTACTACTTTATTATTACCAAAATCTTAAAAATAATTACTAAATTAATGTAACCCACAATAACCACTAGGCCGTATTTTCGGATTCATAGAGTATCTAACTCTATGAAAAAATCTTTGCAAAGCCAGTATTCACCTAGGTTTATAAATACCTGACTATGAATTTTGACCACAATAGAAATTAACTTTTTGACTATTATATAGCTTGCAAAGCCTTATAATTACTGGATTTGTATAAAAAATTTCTGACCACAAAATTGACTACAATAGGATTAAAAATAGCCTTTTAAAAGCCGAAAATATGTGATATATTTAATATATAAATTAAAAATAGGTACCTAAAATACGCTTTCATAGAGTTAGATACTCTATGAAAAGTGTGAAAAAATTAATAGTATATACACAATATATTAGATTTATACATGTTAAAAAACTGATAGATTTCTCTACCAGAATTTAATAATAAAATAAGATTTTTTGAATAATTTTATATTACTATTCATCTATGCTTATTAGGGTAATTCTAGCATAGCCATTTCCTTTTTTAGCACAATTACTAGTAGGTGTTTCTTCATTACATGTTGTTGATATTGTTTTATTACTTACTTCATTAGATTCTTCACAATTATAACAATACATTACTTTATCTTTTAAAAGAGGGTTTCCTATATAACCAGAACCTCCACCACCACCGGCATGTCTTGCACTTCCACCACCATAATATCCACTACCGCTGCCGGCTTGATATGCATAGTTGCAATTATCACGATTACATGTTATTGTACCACCGCCAGTGCCAAAGCCACCAATATTTCCACATTGAGTATTATCAGTACTATAGCCGTAACTACCACCGATATTTTGGCTACCACCACCTCCAGATTTAGATGTCCAAGTTCCATAATAACCGCTGTGACCAATTTTTCCTCCAGCTGAACCACCAGAGCCACTATTATTATTGCTTTCATCATGATAGGCTGCACCGCCGCCACCACCGGATACTATTAAAATATTTTCTTTAAGCTTTTCTAAAGCACTGAGTAAACCGGATGTGCTTGGCTATATGAGTGGCACCACCACCTCCACTACCATTAATCTGACTTGATGTGCCACCACCATTATAACCTCCGACACCTATTTTACCAGAACCGCCAATATTTATATATAAAATACTTGAACTATCTAATAAAATTAATCCTGAAGAATATCCCCCTACTCCACCTGTAAAAGATTCATTAATATCGCCACCTTGGGCTCCCCACGTTTCCAATCTATATGTTCCAGAAATTGGTGCTGTAAAAGTCTGTTCGTCGCCAGTATAATCAAAATTAAAAACTATATCACCATCATAATTAATTGGTTTTCCAACTACTACTATTTTTGATTTAAAGCTTTTAATCTCGTTATTTAAATCTTCTAAGGTAGTGTCATAATCTATCCATAGTCTTAAAGAATAATCTTTACTTTCTTTTGATTTTAAAATACCAGTAGTTAATTTACGACTTTCTATACTACTTGAATTTGCTTTATCTGTAGAATCATAATTACTAAGTAAATTAATATTACCATCAAACATAACATCTATAAATTTACTAGATAAAGTAGAATCTTTTAAAACTTCTAAATTAACAGAATACTGAACTGTAATGTCGCATGTATTAGTAACTGTAAAACTAAACGGAGTTAACTCTTTTCCTTTATCATTACTTATTGGATAAGCATTTTCTAAATTAATACTATTTTCTTGATTAGATATAGATAAATCAAAACATTCCGTATAAGCTGTATTGTTAGTATCTTGACTAGTAGTTATATTCCACATAGAATAAGATACTCCTATTCCAAGTAATATTATTAATACTAAAGATACACTTAAAAATATTATATTTTTCTTTGTCATTAAAGTTAACTCCTTTATATTCATAAAAGTAACTGGGGCCATTTGATAAGAGAATGATATAAATCATTGGCCTCGGTCACTTAATTATTTGTATCTACCACATATGGGTCATTGACAGTGCCAGTTCCACCAGTTATCAGAGTATCAGATTTCAGATTGATAACTGGGCGGGCACCATAGCCGCCGGAACCCCAGTCATTGCGCAAATACCCTGCGGAGAGCTCATCCCACTCACGAGCATGGCCGTCAGTCGCACTGAAATGCGACGGAGACATTGTCCAAGTGTGCTG
>CAKOSN010000044.1 GCA_934102255.1 uncultured Bacilli bacterium
TATTCAAGAGAGCTTGCTGGTGATTATGAAGATTTAAATGAGGTGGTCGATTTTATGGAAAAATTTTCTAGCATTGAGGAAGAATTAATGTATGTTAATAAAGAGGAAGAAGAACAAAGACTAAAAAATCTTGATATTAATATTGCACGAAGCGAGGGTTTAGCTGCTGGAAAACTTGAAGGAAAAATCGAAGGTGAACTTGCCTCTAAAAAAGAAACAATTAAGAATTTAACTGATATGAAAATGCCTATAAAGCAAATTGCAACAGCAGTAAATATGCCTATTGATGAAGTAGAAAAAATTCAAAAAGAGTACGTTACCGTTGCATAATGATGCTTGAAATCACTTACTTCTGATAGTATAAAGTATTCAAGAGAGCTTGCTGGCGATTATGAAGATTTAAATGAGGTGGTCGATTTTATGGAAAAATTTTCTAGTATTGAAGAAGAATTAATGTATGTTAATAAAGAGGAAGAAGAACAAAGACTAAAAAATCTTGATATTAATATTGCACATAAAGAAGGAAAACTTGAAGGCGAACTTGCCTCTAAGAAAGAAACAATTAAAAATTCAATTAATCTTGGCTTAACCTTAGAACAAGTATCTAAACTTGTCGATATGCCTATTGATGAAGTAGAAAAGATTCAAAACGAACTAAAAGTAACATTAAAAGCTTGCTGATTTTTGTTTTCTAAAAGTAAAACATATGATAAAAAGCCCTAAAATAAGGCAAAATTTATGCAAAATAAATAAAACTTATAGTAACACTCCTTGCAAATATGCTATAATGCTTTAGAGGAGAGATTTAAAATGAATAAGAAAATACAAAAAGTAGTAGCACTTAGTCTTGCCAGTATGACATTACTTAGTGGTTGTGGTGCGAAAACAATACCAACTTTAGAAAATGGAGAACAAGCTGTTGTAACATTTAATGATGATGTTAAAATCAGTATTAATGACTTTTATAACCAAATGAAAGAAAGATATGGTACTGAAGTTATTCTTAATATGATTGATAAGATGGTACTAGAAAAGAAATATGCTGATTCTAAAGATGAAGCCCAAAAGAATGCTGATTCGGTTATGAGTCAATTAGAGGCTAGTTATGGTGATAAATTACTTAGTGCTATCCAAACTTATACGGGATATCAAACACTTGATGAATACAAAGATTATGTATATCTAAGCTACCTACAAAATAAGGCTGCTGAAGATTATGCTAAAGAAAATATCAGTGAAAAAGAAATCAAGAAATATTACAACGATGAAATTAAACCAGATATTAAAGTTTCTCATATTCTAATCAGTGTTAACTATGCAACTGATGCTTCTGATGATGATAAGACTAAAGCTAAGAATGAAGCTAAAGCTAAAGCTCGAGAAGCATTAGATAAATTAAAAGCTGCTGACCAAAGTAAGATTGCTGAGGTATTTAGTGAACTTGCTAAAGAATATTCAAATGATGATTCTTCTAAAGATGATGGTGGTAACTTAGGATTTATTAATACTGATACTCTAGGTTCTAACTATGATAAGCTTGTTACTGAAGCTTACAAGTTAAAAGATGGTGAATATTCATCTAATATCGTAGAAACTGAATTAGGATATCACCTAGTATATCGTACAGAAACTAAAGAAAAAGCTGATTTAGAATCAGTTAGAGATACTATTGTAGATGCATTAGTAAGTGATTATTTAAAAGAAAATCAAGAAGCTTATATTAAATCAATGCAAGCTGTTCGTAAAGAATATGGTATGGATATTATTGATGATGATTTAAATACTAATTATACAAATTATATTCAAAATTCATTATTAAAAATTCAAGAAAACAAAAAAAATAGTTCATCTAGTAACTAAGTCTAAAAAAATATCAAGAAAACAAAACTTGATATTTTTTTATTGGGAATGATTTAATTAATTTTACTACTTTCCACTACTCTTTTAACTTTATCTAAATCATAACCTTTCTGATATAATTTACCTATTAAAATATAATTTAGTTTATTCTTATCATACTTATTTTTGTATTTATTATATAGTTTTTCATAGTCTTTTTCTAATTTTTTATCTTCATTAGTATTATCAAGGGTAATATTACTAATTGCTGTATTAATTAGATAATCTTGAAATCCAAGAGTTTTAAGATAATTTTTTATTTTACTTATTAGTAAGTTATTACTATACTTTGTATTACTTTTTAATTTAGCATTTATTATTTTATTTATTTTATCTAACCAAACATTATCTTCGATAGTATCTAGGTACTCTTTTATAGTATTATCATCTAAGTCTTTATTTTTTAGAGAGTAATATATTTTATAGTAACCATCATTACTTAGACTAATTTTAGTATTAATATAAGATTTAATATAATTATTATCATTTAAATAACCTTCATTAGTTAATCTAGTTATTGTATATTCTACTATGTTAGATGGATATTCTTTTAAATAGTTTTTAATATCGTTAGTACATTTGGTATTTTTTAAGTATTTTAAAGTTTTATAATAACAGTCTAATTTAAGATTATCATTAGTTATTTCTTTTAAAATATTATTATCTATGTTTTTAATTATTAAAAGATTATATTTTAAAATAAGGTCAGTATATAAAAGAAGTTTAGTATTATCTTTTAAAGTTAGTTCATATTTATTAGAACCTTTTTTAGTATATTTAATTATTTGCATGATATCACCATGCTTAAATTAACATATAAGAAAAAGATATGCAAGTTTTTTACATATCTTATATTCATTATTGCATGTTTAAGTCAAATGCTATCCACTCTACTTTTTTAGCATATTCAATTATGCCCATTTCATCCGGAGTAATATTATCATCTTGCGAAGCTCTAGTTGGATCTCTTTTATAAACGTTGGCTAAATCACTTTGCAGATTGCCAAAGGAGTTAGCAAAATCAATTCGAAAGGCTACTTGAAATTCTAAGAAGTATTCTTCATCATCTAAGTTGCCATGACGATTATACCATGCTTTTAAGCTTGTAAATTCATTCTTTTTAGATTTAATTCTTTCCTCTAAACTTGGAGTAATGTTTGTCGATTCGCCAGCATATATTTTCTGAAAAACATAGGCTAAGTTTTTATTAATAGAAATAGTTGGACATAAACCAGTACGTGCTTTAACTGTTGGTTCCTTAGTACCGGTTACTAAAATCATATCTATTTTATTTACTAAATCAAATTGATTATTGGCTGTATTAGCGATATTTACTGAATTACTAACACTAGATATCTTAATACTAACTTTCGGTGGTATCTCATGAATGTCATAGAATCCGATAGCATATTTTTTAGTCATGCTTGCGGATTCTGAAAAACGTCTAATAAAGTTTTCAATAAATTTTTCTTTTGATATTCTAATATCGTTATATAAACGGTAATATGAGTAGTCAACAGCATCAACGATTGCAGCGGAAGCTGTTTCTTTTAACTCATAGTAATCATGAGTGGTACCAGTAGTGGTGCTGCTGATAAGTAACATAACACCAATTACTAGAATACCAAGCATTACTAGCCAGTAACCCCAGTAGGACTCTTTCATATATTAATTACCCTTTCCTAATATCAAATTATTTTTAATTGCAGTTGCACAAGAACTATATGAAGGATCTTCCTCTAATGCTTGTAAGAACTGGCTCTTAAATGCTCTTGTTGCACTGTTTTCGGCACCTTCACCATAGTCACCATATCCTAAATCAGTTATTTCTAGTTGTCTATTATATTCTTTAATCTTAGAAATACATGCACCATCAAGTTCAATATAATATTCAGGATCATCATCATAAATTGAATCACCTTTGCCTTCAATGCTGTCAATAATACCACTTATATTTTGTTTAACAGGTTCATTATTTTCGTCTCTTGCTTCGTTTCCTGATGTATATCCTAACCAGTTATCACCCTTAGATTCATCGCCATTTGGAAATAAGTTATAGTTTGAAACAATCTTAGTATAGAACTGTAAAGAACCATCTTTATTAATTAAAGCAGTTTGACCTGTTTCACCAGTTTTATATATACTTTCTTGGCCTTTTCCACCATAATTGTCACATATGCTGTCATCTTTTCCTACACAAGCCAATAAATCCCAGCCATGGCAGTTAGGCTTTTCATCAGTATTTGGATTCTTGCAAACACGATTATAAGTTTCAAGCGTAGTTGCACTTAAGCCACTAGAAGCTTTTCCTACATAATCACAACAAACTTTATTATCATTTTCTAGTAGTTTGCTAGCACAAGCATCCCACTTCTTTTGATAATCAGTTCCCATTATATCCTTAGAATTTTGAATATATAATTCACGATAAAATACTTTAGATGTACCATTAGCAGCATCTTTTTTGCATAAATCTCCAGCGTTTTCAACATGCTGTTCACAAGCATCACAGTCTTCTTTCTTAGGATCACATTTTTTTTGAGGTGGTGTTGTCTCAACTTTATAATAACATTCAAATTTATTTTCCATTGTTCCATTAACATAACCGTTATCATCAACAATACGCCCTAATGAGAAGTTATTATTGTAGTACTGACCGACATTATTAATAGTTATTTTATACCAATACATACCGACTTTAGTTGTTAGAGCGATTGGATAAGATTTACCAGTTGGAACTTTATCTTGACCAGTTACCCCGGAAACTATTTTATCATCAAACAAGGCGGTATCACCATAATCAATTGGGATTGTATCCTTGCTTTCATTAGAATTAGTTGTATAAATACCTTTGTTAGAATACGTAAAGTATGGTTTACTAGATCTAAAGTAAATGAATTTTTGGGCTCCTTCGCCAGTTACACTAAGGATGGCATCATATATTCTACTGGCTACATCATTGCTTTGTAATCCAAAGTAATTAGCAATATACGTAACCATATTTTCTAAGAAACGAACCATATTAATTCCAGATATAGATACCCCAGGGTTACCATATCTGGAAATTCTTACAACACGACCGACATTACGATAAGTTACGTCTTCTAATTTTGCCGGGCCGTAGGTAAAGTTACTGGAAACAGCCCCGATTAAGCGGGCTACTATTGCCCCACTCTTAACATCATCCAGACTTATATTTTTGAAACTATCAAAAGTATTTTGAAATGATGCGTTTTCGCCCAATTTATATACTAATTCACCTGGTATACCAGTAGTTAAGGCATCATCACCATCTTCAACAGGGCAACCGTTTTCGCCAAAAATAGTACATAAATTATCATAAATACCCGATTTTTGTAAGAATGATTTTACTTCTTCATTTTTGACTAAGTTCTTAACTATACCAGCATTATCTTTTATAAAATCAGCAATTTTACTAAATTCAGTATCTTTTAATAAGGCTGATAGAACAGCACCTAGAATGCCATCTGAGGTTGTACATCTTTTTGAAAGAATAGTATTAATCGATTGAACATCGTTAAGTTTAACATCAGAATCGCAATAATAAAATATTTCATCTTGCTCTAAATTTTGATCAATTTTTTCTAAGTTAATTGATTCGGTTGTCGGTGATTTGCCGGCTCCGGGGAATTTATAACCATATGTAAATGTCAATTTAGGATCAAAGGTAAATTTATTGCCCCAAACGGTACAATCGTGCATGTTTTGGGCTAGTTCCGTAAGTTCATCACGATAATCATTATAAGTTTTTTTATACCCCAATAATTTATTATTTATATTAGCAAGATCATTATAATAAGGATTGAAAGCCCCCATTAGATTTAATGTAGCATTTAGCGCTGTATCAATAGTATTAGTTAGGATAGACATCGAATATGATGATTCCCCTACAAGATAGTCTTGTAAAACTTTAAATACCGAGCCAAAACCATCTTCTAACTGATTACCTAATTTTCCTGTAACTGCACCAACTAGAAGGCTTGCAAGCGAAGAAATGCTTGGTTTTTGGAATTTTTCTAAAGTATTACCAATAACAGTTAATTGACCTTCTAAGGCATCTTTAGACTTCTGTAATTCGTTTGTCAGGGCACTAAATTGTTCAATAGCTCTTTTTAATTTTATAACATCAAAACTTAGTCCAAAGTGTAATTCACCCGGTACATAACCACTTTTAGAAAGGGTTGGAATAAAAATATTGTTACTACTTTGATTTTGAGTTCCTTCGGTATTACGAATACAAGCAAAATTAGCACTTAGAGCTTTTACATCGTATTCTTCATCGCCCTCATCTAAAACATTTTCGGTTGAACAATTATTAGCGCCATTGCCATTACTAAATCCATAAATACTATATTCATATTGAAATGAAGTACTGTTTGGTTCATATATACCAAAAATCATACCTTGGGTGGCATTAGATACTTTAGGAATAACATCAGCCATAGTGGTACTGATTGTTGCATACATATCGCAAACAAATTTAACACCTTGATAAATGGCCTCACCTACATAAGGAATTAATTGTAGTGCTGGTGCCGCATTACAAGCTGCTGATAAGGCTACAGCGCCAACTGCTTCGATAGCATCTTTGCCAACAGAATTTCCAACATTTTTGATTATAACATTAATACCATTTTTAAAAGACTCAATGGCAGCATTAACAGCTACGGGAAAGTTTTTTTCTAATCCTTTTTTATAGCCATCAAGTTTTTGTTCAAACAAATTCTTTATATCGTCAGTTTCTAGTAATCCATTGCCTGCTTTAAATTTAGCAAAGGCTTTACCAGCAAGTTCATTAATAAGACCAGTTGATTCTTTCATAATGGTAGCTTTAAGTGCTTTTCGATCACTAACCGGCTTATCTTCCCCAATTAAAGTTTTAACAAAAACATCCATCGCATTGCCAAACTGTTCTTCGGCATTAGCGGCTATCTCATCTTTTATATTGTTAAATTCTATTGTCACTGTATCTTGAATTCCTTGCGAATAAGCAGGCTTACTAGTACCAAGTTTAGTTGTTAACATTTTTTCTTGAGCCGCATATGTTTGCATGAATAAATTATATTGTTCTAAAGTTTTCTCTTTTAGTTCATAAGCATCTGATATATAACTATCATTATCAATAGAGGTTGTAACACAAGTTCTTTGCCCAGCAATACCAATTGTTGCTTGGTATACATTATCTAAGTTAGTAGTCATATTTTGACCAGCATAATAAGTTCCTAAGTTTCCGGGAGTTTTAAAAGCATAGTCTTCTTTACAGCTAATAGTACAATATTTATTCTGACTTTGAACGTTATACTCATTACCATTGGGATCTTTATTGTCAATTATACATTTTTCCCAATCCGTTGTAGAAGCATTTTTTAATAAACCAATAATATCTGAGACATCACTCAAATTCATCTTACTGGTATCAATTTTAGAAGCCATATTTTTTAACTGAATTACGATATCGGTTACGCTACTGGTTGCGGTTTGTAAAGTTCCAGAGATGGCACTAGACATATTTTTAGCAACATTAGCAATGTTATCTAAAGATAATTTTTCCTGAAAAATACTAGGGTCGGTTAAAGTTTCCCCGAATTTGGTTAATCCATTAAGAATATTGCTTAAATCAGCCTTACTTTTGGCACTTGTTACAAAATTATTGATAGTAGTAATAAAATTATTAGTTTTATTGGAAACTGTACTATTTAATTTGGATTTACTAACTTCAGCAATCTGTTTCCAATCATCTTTAACGCTTTGATGGGACTCATTATTAACATCAATAGTTTTAACTAATAAATCAACAAAATCTGTAAATGCCTTTGTTTCATCTTTACTATAATCAGGTACTATATCTTCTTTGGTTGTTTCTTCGATGGTTTTAGAACACCAAGAAAAATTAAACCATTTACAACCTAGACCATTAGTTTTTACAACTTTTAAAGATGTACTTACCTTTACATCACGTACTAAGGCTTCTTTTAATCGTTTAGCCGTGGCATTATCTTTTAATTCGTTTGAATCCAGTAATTTGGCTAATTCCGTTTGAATAGTAACAAATATTTTTAAATCATCGGCTATATTATAGGCAAGACTTCCTATATACAAAATATCATTAGGATTCAAATTAAAATTTTTTAATCTTTCTAAAATCTGCGTTGCTTGGTCTATAAAATCAACTAAATCCCCAACAGTATTGATGCCATCCATAACAGTTTCAAATATTTCTGGAGATTGAGTACCTTCTATCAAATAAGAAATAGTGTTGATTGGTAAACACTTAAAAGAAAACATAGGACTACATTCATCGCTTTCGGCTCCAGGTACATCAATCGGTAAAGTTTCAGTTCGTGCTACTGTACCATTTAAGAAAGTTAAAAATTTTTGAAAAGTTGTACTTTGTTTAATGGGAGTTAACACTAAGATATTATCTATGCTGTATTTTGATTGATACTCTATATTGAAATTAACATGAACTTTTTTGATATCACTTGCTAATCCCACAAAAGCACTAGACAATGATATTTTAAATTTACCACTTCTTTCAGTACCTTGGGTATCAAATTTCTGAACAATTATATCACTTGAATTACTATTAAACTTGGCGATTTGGGCTCCTTTATCCGTTGTAACTGTTATATTCCATTTTCCATCATTTGTAATATCATCAAGGGCTCTTGAGTCAGCATCCTCGCCACTTGATGTTAATTTTATTTCAAATTCTGCTTCAAATCCATTATTGTTATTAGTAATTGTACTCTTTGAATCAGACATTTTAAATTTTACCGAAGTATATACTTTAGATGCAGTGGTACTGCCAGATACACTTGATTGTCCAGTTGTCACTTGAGGTGTATCTTGAGACCATGGATTTTGAGAACAAATCCCGATATTTTGCATTGGTAAATAATCACGGGCACTGTATTCTTTGCTACCAATATTTTGAACAGCAGAGCCATCGTTAGAAGAAACGTCAAAGTGCAAGTGAATTCCTGATGATTTTTTTTCACTCCTAAAATCGGTGTTACCGGCTACACCCAAATATTCACCCTTTCGTACAACTTTATTAGGATCGTTATCTTCTAGTTCAGCCTTTTTTAATATATTTTTATCTATTTTATCCAAATGTAAATATCTAGTTTTAACCTCCGTACCATCATCAAATTTGACTAAAATAACTATGGCATTTCCCATGGAGCCGTTATTACTAATATTTCCGGCGGCTTTAACGATGCCAGTTTGGGCGGCATAAACGGCTAACTTTTCATGTTCATTTTGACTTACACCAGTCTCGGCAAAATCAATACCATTATGTGGATTTGCTCCTGTACTTTCATTTTTTTGGAAGGCACTTTCACTATATGCACCTCCTCGCGAAGTGTTACAATAATACCCAGTCTTGGAGCCACTTCGAAAATCACCAGTTAGTTTAACATAGCTTTTAATTGGCATTACCCATGGATCACTTTTAGAAACCATAATCGAATTTGGATCTAAAGTCGAAGGAACTATATTACCACTTTCAGCCGCTTGTTTAACATCTTCCCAAACCGTTTTTAAAGTTGCTAAAGAATATTGTCCAGCAGAACCACCAGTAGAAAGACCGGATCTATCTTTAAAATTGTTTGTTTCATAAAAATTTTTTTCATTTTTTAGGCTATCACTTCCAGAATATAAATCAAATTTTATATTTTCACCACCATAATTGTAAACAGCAAGACGGGCTACATTATTAACAATATAATCAATGTAGTCATTTTTGCTTTCCTCAGAGCCACTAAAGCCTTTTAATATTTCATTACGGCCATTATCGTCATTATACCAATATGAATATAACCTATAAATAGCATTCATAAATTTAGGATTATTTTGATAAGTGATAGAATCACTGGCACGATAAGTTATACCATCAGCATCGGGTCCTTTCATACCAGGGTCGATACAAAATGCCGATACTTCTTCGTTACTTGTTGTACCATCATTACTTGCATAGGCTTTATAAACATTATAATAATCATATTTAGAATCCCCATTAGAAACTGGTGATTTAAAGTAAGCACTTTTTTCAACCCCTCTAATGCAGTTAGTACATTTACTATTATAAGTATCATTATATGTTTTTACACGCTTTATAACATACATTTTATTTGTGTTATGACCAGTTTCATTAATAGTTGTATCTTGAGTATTAGCCAAAGTATTTTTTATGGCCTCTTCAACTTTAGCATTACCCTCAGCAGTATCAGCAGCTTTTTGCTCTTTCATTTTATTTCTACATTCTTCTTTAGTTAAACCCTCTATTTCTTTAGAACCAGCCGAAATAGAAGATATTTTCCCCCAGTGATATCTCTTACCGGTTAAAATACAAACTTCTTTATCTTCTTTTACAGTCGTATTAGTATTATTTTTAGCAACACATGTTGTTTCATCAGAAATACCATTAACAACATTACAACTACTATTAGAAATATCCCAAGTATAGTTAGTCTTGCCATTAACTAAACTACGACAACATTTACCACTACTAGTACTACTATCTGCTTTAAAAGTATAAATTATACGATAAATATAACTATCAGTACTACTAGGGCTAGAATACATAATAGTAGTCGTATCCCCAACTATATTTTTATAAACAGCATTTAAATTATAAAAAGATAATTTTTCTAAATTTAAATTAACCCGAACATGAGAACTATAATTAGTTACAACACTCCAAGAGCCTCCAGTTAAATGACTTAAATCAGAAATATAACATTTAGTTAATATTTCATTAAAAGATTTATCATGATTATTAATCTCAGAAGCATTGTATTCAATAAAACAATTTTCAATATTATCTTTAGCATAAACAGTATTCAAATAAATAAAGAAGCAAAATAATAATAATAAAATAATTTTTGGTAATCTTTTCATCTTAAACTATTTCCTTCTTTCTTTTTTCATCTTTATATCTCTTAATAAATATAGCAATTCCTATAACTATGCAAATTACAATAACTATAAAATACCAATATTTTTTTACAAACTTTATAGTATTTTCTAGAATACCTTCTCGTCTTGTTTCATCTTCTTTTTTATGGGTTTTAGCATATTCATTTAAACCACTCATAAAATCATCATATGTAATAATATCGGCATTAAGAAATTGCTGACAATAATAATAATTTGGATAATCTGTGCAATATGAAGACGCAGAATATTCGTTATATCTTGGCAAAGTTACTTGAATAGTTCTAACTGCAGTCGTACCACAAGTTTTATCAGTTGGATAAATAGCAATATTATAATTTTTTACAACAGCCATTGAACCAGTGGAAACAGCAACGGCCCCATTAACATCATCCGCATAAGTATAGATTTCTTTAGTAGTATCATCAGATATTTCAAAATATATATCTTTAGTTAAATTATAAACATAGATAATGCCAGTATAGGAAGTTACAGTTAAATCTTCATCATACTCATCATCATGATCATCATAACTATATTCCAATCTACTAGCGTTAGCATTTACCGCCCCAGCAGCATTATTTATTTTTACTTGGTCCTCTAAAGAACAACTAGCATGGACAGTATTAATATTTAAAACGAGAAACAATATTCCCATAAACAAATTTTTCTTCATAAAATGCTCCTACAAATTTTCTTTACTAATAAATTTATAATTTTTATCAAAATTAAATTTCACTTTATTAAATCCAGTCATATTACCACATGATTCAGGAAGAGTAAAATTAGTATATGACATACTAAAGATATTAGTTTCACAATAAGTTGTATCTTTAAAAGCATTATCATAAACTCCAAATTTCATTTCCCCAGTCAATTGAAATTCCATAAAATAATATTCTTCAGTAACTTCATAACCATCACTAGTCTTAACAAGCTGAGATGCACTATTTTTATACATACCATCAGAATCACTTCCTGATTCATAAGTATTTTTAATTGAAATCGTACAATAATTACTATCACAAAGAACTGCACTTATTCCATAAAAGAAACCACTAGTTAAAATTGTATCTTCTTTAATCTTAGTATCAACAAATTTAGCATTTAATACTTTATTAATAAATTTTATAGATAA
>CAKOSN010000045.1 GCA_934102255.1 uncultured Bacilli bacterium
ATGCCTATTTTCGTGATTTTAGTCGTGGTATAATATTTTTATAAATTTAGTATTGACAAAACTTAGATAGTCAATTTAGCTATGAAAATCATTCTAGCACTAAAAAAATTTTGCTTATCAAAGTCTTATTTTAATTAAATTTGTACTAAAAAGTAAGTGTCTAACCAAAAAGTGCATACTTACTTTTTTTGATTTTTAACTCTATAATTTAATTGTCAAAGGAAATGTGTACACACTTTTGAATAAAAAATTAGGAGGAAAGAAAATGGAAAATAAAAAAATAAATTTAAGTAAAGGGTATGTTTTGGTTTATGATTTTGGCAAAGTAAAGGTACATAATTACAATACAGCCGATTATATAGATAACCAAGTTATTTTACTTGAAAAAAATAATAAGATTGTGGTTATAGAATCTCCAGTATTTTATGACAATAATAAGGAATTAGAAAAATATATTGCCTCATTAGGACTTACCATAGATGGTGTATTACTTTCATATCATATGGGAGGTGGAACTTTCTTAAAAGATTCTAAAAAATATGCTACTAAAAAGGCTGATGAATATGGTCATACTGGTGGTGGCAAAACATTAGTTGATAATTTTACAAAGGCTTTTGGTGCCTCATTAGATAATAATATCCATAATGTAACAGACTATATTGATGAAAAAACTATTACTTTAGCTGATATAAAAATGAATATTATTCCAACAAGTGATGCTTTTGATGTTGAAATGCCAGAAATAAATTGTATTTATACTCATATGCTAGGTAGTGATTGCCATTCTATTATTGCTGGTGTAAATCATGCCAATGCTATGCTTGAAACATTAAAAGGATATATCGAGAAAAATTATAATTTAATTTTAACATCACATTATATTCCTGAAGATATAAAAGCAGTTACAACTAAAATAGCATATATTAAAAACTTATTAAATATTGCCAGTACTTGTAAAAACAAAGTTGAAATGATAGCTAAAGTAAAAGCAGAATATCCAAATTACAGTGGCATTAATTATTTAGAAATGACAGCTGGTTTCTTCTTTGAAGAATAATTATAAAGCAAGGCTAAACTTAACACTTACCAAAAGGTAAGTACTTACTAAAAGTATCATATAATGCTATAATGAATCAGGAGTTGATAATTATGGCTAAAGTTTATACAAATTGTCCTGTTGAATATACAGCATCTATTATTTCAAACAAATGGAAAGTTTTAATTTTAAGAGACTTAATTACAGGAACAAAAAGATATAATGAACTTAATAAATCTGTTGTTGGTATATCTGCAAAGGTTTTAACACAAAATTTAAAAGACTTAGAAAGCGATGGCATAGTAAAAAGAAAAGTCTATCCCGTGGTTCCACCAAAAGTAGAATATTCATTGACTGAAAAAGGCATGGAACTTAAAGGCGTTCTTGATATGATGAAAGAGTTTGGTATTAAGTATAAGGATTAAATATGAATAAAGAAAAATTGTTATTAAAAATAGTAGAGTATTTAACTCAGGAAAATAATTATAGTATTGAAATACCACATTCTTATGATGCCTTAAAAAAATTGTATAAGACTTTTGTTAATATAAGATTACCTAAACCAATAAATGAAGAAATTTTAAAATTAGAAGATGAATATTTAAACTTAGAATTAAAAGATAAGAAAATAGTCGATGTTAATTCTTTAGAGGAAGAAGAAGATAATATTATTTTATGGCAAGGCGATATTACTACTTTAAAATGTGATATTATTGTAAATGCCGGTAACAACGAAGGCTTAGGGTGTTTTAACCCTAATCATATCTGTATAGATAATGTAATTCATACTAATGCTGGCATGCAATTAAGACTTGAATGTAATGAAATTTTAAAAGGTAAAGAACTTTCTAATGGCGAGATAATTGTATGCAATGCTTATAACTTACCTAGTAAAAAAGTAATTACAACCGTTGGACCTCAAGTATTAAATGAAGTAACAAAACAAGATGAACTAGATTTATCTAATTGTTATAAAAATTCTTTAGAATACGCAATTAAAAATGGTTATAACTCTATTGCTTTTCCTAGTATATCAACCGGTCTATTTGGTTACCCAATAAGTAAAGCAAAACTAGTTGCCTATAATTCTGTTAAAGAAATACTAAGTAAGTATAAAACCAATATAAAAGTTATATTTAACGTTTTTAGTGAGAGTGATTATAATGAATACCGAAATTTATTTAAAAATTAAAGAGTTAATCAAAGATGCCGATGCCATTATTATTGGAGCCGGAGCTGGATTATCATCATCAGCAGGAATTGATTATTCCGAAGAAACATTTAAAAAAAATTTTCCAGAACTAGTAGCAGCTTATGGTATGAGTGATATGTACACATCTAGTTTTTATCATTTTAAGACCGAAGAAGAAAGGTGGAGTTACTGGGCAAAACACATTAACTATTCCTTTATCGCCCCACCGCCATTAAAGACCTATAAAGAATTATTAGAAATTTTAAAAGATAAAAATTATTTTGTAATAACTACGAATGTCGATGGACAATTTGCAAAGTCTTGCTTTAGTCATGATAAAGTCTTTGAAGTCCAAGGCAGTTATGGCAAGATGCAATGTTCTAAAGGCTGCCATAATAAATTATATGATGATACTGCCTTAGTTAAAAAAATGTTAAAGTCTAAAGATAATTTAAAAGTTGATGGCACACTTATTCCATATTGTCCTGTATGCGGCAAAAAAATGGAAATAAATATTAGAAAAGATGCTTTCTTTGTTGAAGATGATAATTGGCACCAACTAAGTACTAATTATGAAAATTTTATTAAGGATAATATAATTAAAAAATTAGTTTTAATCGAATTAGGTGTTGGCTTTAATACACCAGGAATCATTAGATTTCCATTTGAAAAATTAGCATATACTCATGATAATATTACTTTAATAAGAATAAATGATAAATATACTGATATGGCTTGTGAATTAAAAAATAACGCAATATGTATTAAAGATGATTGTGCCAATGCCATTACAAATATTTTAAGTCAGAAATTATAATTTATTGAGCAGATTTATATAGAATTTGCTCAATTTTAGGTAGTAGAAAAGTTTAAAATATTAAAATGTTAAATAACTTTGCAACTTTTATAAATATCTTTGCTAGCAATGCCAATACTATTTATATTACAATGCTAGTGAAAGGAGATTTTATGGAACTTAGTAAAAACATTTATAATTTAAGAAAGAAAAAAGGCTTTTCTCAAGAATACTTAGCTGAAAAACTAAATGTATCAAGACAAACTATATCAAATTGGGAACTTGGTGAAACAACTCCTAATCCTGAACAATTATTATTACTTTCTAAAACTTTAGAAGTAAGTACGGATAACCTTTTAGATAATGATACTATTTTTAAAAGTAGTAATAAAAAACCAATTTATTTAGGTTCAATGCTTGTTTGTGGTAGTCTTGCTGGAATCTGGGCTTTTGTTGCTAATCGATTTAATTATAATGAAATCATTTTAATTATAATTGGTGGCGTAGCCATTGGTTATGGCATTGGTCTAGTTATTAATGGCATCTTAAAAGAGCTTGAATGGAAAAATTTTATACCTGGTGAAGATGATTCTAAAATTTTAAAAAGAACTAAATAATAAAATTAGTTTTAAAAAGCATCAGAAGTCTAGTTTAGTTTAAATTTTCTAGACTTTTTCTTAATGTTCAGCATTAATTATATTGTAAAACAGATAGGAAAATAATTATTCTCATGATATACTATTAATCAACTTGGAGGAAACAAAAATGACAAAAGAAGAAACTGTAATTGCAATATTTACTCTTATGCATAAATTAAGAAATACTAAAAGAAAAGGCTGGTATGATGAAAATATTAACAGATATCGAGTTGAAAGTGTAGCCGACCATATTTATAGCACTCAAATGTTAGCTTATGCCATACAATCAGAATTTAGCTATAATATTGATATTAAAAAAGTGATTTTAATGTTAGCTATTCATGAAATTGGTGAAACTATAATTGGTGATTTAACACCAGAAGATATGCAAGAAAATCTAAAAACAGAATATGAGCATCAAGCTGTTAATGGTTTACTGGATTTAATCCCAAATAGTAATATTTTAAGAGAACTCTTTAATGAATTTGAAACTAGAGAAACTAAAGAAGCTAAATTTGCTTATCAAATTGATAAAGCGGAATGTGATTTACAGGCTAGACTGTATGAACAAGAAGGGGCGTTTTCTAAAAATTATCCAAGATATTCCTTTACTAAAAAGTGGATTGAATTTGATAAAGAAAGAATACCATTTGATAAAAAATTTTCTGATTTACTGGATTTTATAATGAATAATGACATGACTGTATGTAATCATTCTGATAATAAAATTCAAAATGTTGTTAGTTTTTATACACTGACTAATTCTTTAAAAGATGTTCAAAGAACTGGTGAAAAACTTTGGAAAATTCAGCCAGAACATTATGGTAGTATTGCTGAACATATTTATAGTACCCAGATGCTAGCTATTGCCATTTATTTAGTCTATGGTGTAAATATTAACATTACTGAAGTAGTAAATATGCTTGCTACTCATGAACTAGGTGAAATTGTTATTGGTGATAAGTCAGCTTTGTTAAAAAGTAAAAGTGATAGTGCAAACGAATGGCTTGGTGCTGTAAAGGTAGCTAATATCTTATCAAATGGCAGAGGTATTATTGAGAGATTATCATTGTTTAATGAAGGAAAAACATCGGAAGCAATCTACTGCAAATATTGCGATAAACTTGCACCAGATATAACAAGTAAAATTTATGACCAATTAAATTTAATTGACTTAACTAAACAAGAAGGCAATCCTTTATTAAATAATCCTACTGTAAAAAAACATTTAGACGCCGGTAAAAGTTTCTCCGAAATGTGGATTTTATATGGTCAAGAAGCTTATAGTTATCCTGAACCATTTATTTCTATATCTAATTATGTTCTAAGTAATGAAGTTAGTGAACCATTCACAAGACAGTTAAAAAGAAAATAGGTTATTTTAAAATTTGTTTGGAATTTTCTAATAAAAATATTAAATACTAAAAAAGATATAATAATTAAGACTTCTAGCTAATCGTTATTAATCCATAAACAAATGTTTATGATAATGAATCTTTCCATGATAAAATAAATTTAGTGGAAAGATTTTTTTAAAAGAAAAGTTAAGGAGTTGATAAACTTGTTAAGATTTAAATATTGTGGCACTCATATTAAAGATGAAGAATATATGAATAAGATGAGTGGGAAAGGCTTTCAAACTAAAAGCTTAGTTGAAGGTTTCTGGGTATTTGAGCGTGGTAAGAAAAATGAATATGTTTATAGAGTATATTATTTTCGTGGTATGAATAAGAAAGACATTTCTAATAAGATTAAAGAATTAGAAAAACAGGGGATAGAATTTGTTCATAAATATTCTTTCTGGGGCATATTTCGTTCTCAAAAAGATTTTCATTTGTATAGTAGGGAAGAAGAGTTAGAAGTATGTTATAAAATTAGAAAACCAATGTTATTTGCTGTAATTTTATGTCCTATTTTAATAGTATTATTCTTCGCCTTAGGATGTTTAACTAGTAAAATATTTTTTATAGTTGTTACTTTAATAGCTATTTATTACTTTATATGTCTATACTTAATGATAGAATATACCAAGTTAATAAAAAATTTAAAAACAAAATAATTTTTCTAAAATACTTTTAAGTGTTAAAATAGAGATGAAAATTAGCTGATTTACTTTAAAGTAAATGCTGGATATAAAAAGGAGAAGATATTATGAAAATATTAATTATTGGAGCTGGCGTTCTTGGTTCTAACTTAGCTCATAGTTTAAAAAAGGGCAATGATATAACTATACTAGCAAGAAATAAAACTTATGAAACCTTAAAAAGTAATGGTCTTATTATCAAACATAAATTCGGTAAGAAAACTGTGGATAATTTTAAAGTAATAGAAAAGCTAAAAGAAAATGACATCTATGATTGTATTTTTGTTGTATCAAGATACTCTAGTTTAGATAGTATTGTTCCAATTATCGAAAAGAATAAGAGTAAAAATATTATCTTCGTTGGTAACAATATAACCGTTGAAAAATATATGGATATAAAAGATAAAAATGTCTTATTTGCTTTCTTCATGGCTGCTGGTAAAAAATGCGACGGTTATATAAATTCTATTTGTTTAAATAAAATTGAAATAGGACGTACTGATAATAAAGATATAAGTAATGACTTTATAAGAAAAATATTTAAAGAAACGAAGATAAAAGTAAATATCGATAATAAAATGAATGACTATCTTAAATCTCATGCTTGTGCGGTCTTTCCCTTAGTATTTGCTAGCTACAAAGCAAATGGTAATTTAAAATTATTAAAGAAAGATAAGGAATATTCTTTAAAAATAATGGATGCTATTATTGAAGGTTATAACGTTTTAAAAGCTTTAGGTTATGAAATTCTTCCTGTTGGTGAATATGAGGATTGTACTAATAAAAAAGAGTTATGTGCCTTCATTTATCGTTTTATGTTCTCTAACTTCATCGGTAAAATATGTATATCTGACCATGCCATGAGTGCAAGAGAAGAATTTATTCTTTTAGATAGTGAGTTTGTGAGTTTAAAGAAAAAAGCTAAAATAGAAACGCCAACTTATGATGAATTAAAATTATCATTCCTAAATTATAAAGATTAGATTTAAATATGCTAATAAAATATAGACTTAATTACTAAATAATAGAAAAAGGTGATATTATCTTGAAAAAGAATAATGAAAAAACTAATGTTATGCGAATTTTAGACCAAAAGAGAATAGAGTATAAAAGTCATTGTTATATAGATACTGATGCCATAAGTGGTATTGATGTTGCAAGTGTCTTAAATGAGAATGAAAATCAAGTCTTTAAAACTTTAGTAACCATAGGAAGTAGTAAAAATTATTATGTTTTCTTAGTACCTGTTAGTAAGGAATTAAACTTAAAAAAAGCTGCGGTATCAGTCGGTGAAAAAAGCATTGAAATGTTAAAATCAAAAGACTTACTACCACTTACTGGCTATATTCATGGTGGCTGTTCACCAATAGGCATGAAAAAACAATTTAAAACTGTAATCGATATTTCCGCAAATAACTTTAATACTATAATTTTTAGCGGTGGTAAAATTGGCTATCAAGTAGAACTAACTTTAGAAGATTTAAAAAAGGCAATTACCTTTACTTTAGAAGATATAACAAATTAATAAATAATATATATTACAAATAGACATTTTTCTTAAAAGTGCTGTTTAAGTTTTAAATATATCTTGTTAAAATGCAGTTGTATTTGAAAGGAAAAGGTGTCTAAAATGAACACAGATAAAATTTTTGCTGAACATATTGTCAATGAATATTCTAAAAAGAATGAATCTAAAGTTATAGCATTAAAAAAACTGGATAGAAAGGCCAAATTACCAGCCGTAATATTTGCTTATACTAATGGTATCATCATGAGTTTAGTCTTAGGACTAGGTATGTGCTTATCAATGAAAATAATAGGAGATTCTTTTATTTTAGGAATTATCATTGGTATTATCGGTATTGTAGGTGTTAGTATTAACTATCCAATATATCAAAAAATATTAAAATCTTCTAAAGAAAAATATGCTTATGATATAATTAAGTTAGCTAATGAAATTTCTCTTGAAAAATAATTAAGAAGAATAGTATAGATTAAAAAATAATAACAACGAAAAATTAAGCAGAAAAAATTAATACTAATTAAAAGGGTAAGTGAGTAAAGTGAATAAACAAGAAAGTAAATATTTTAATACTGCACGCATCTTTGATGAAACTTTAATAATTTTATTAGAACAAAAAGATATCAATTATATAACTGTAAAAGAAATATGTGCAAAAGCCGGTTTTAATCGTTCAACTTTTTATTTACATTATGATTCAATAGATGATTTACTTAACGAAACTTTAGAACACACTGTAGATAAATTAGTCAAATATTTTAAAGAAACACCTCAAGAATTTATTGATAAAATAAACACTTCAAGCAAAGAAGATTTAGTATTAGTTAATGAAAAATATCTTCGCCCTTATTTAGAATTTATTAAAGAAAACAAAAAAATATTTATGGCTTCTTTTAAAAGCTCAAGTACTATGAAAACTTATGAAGCTTATTCTGGTTTAGAAAAATACATTTTTAATCCTATACTTAATAGATATAATATTAATGATAATAAAAAGAAATATATCTTAAAGTTTTATACTCAAGGTATCATGGCTATCATTAAAGAGTGGACTGTAAATGATTGTAAAGATGATATCGAAAACATAATTAGTATTATTATAGATTGTGTATTTAGTGGAAATTTTAAAAATAGTAATTTATAAAAGAATTATTATTTTTTTTAAGTTTAAAAGAGAAATCCTAAAGTTTTCTAAAAAATATATTTATGATATACTAAAAATAGTAAGTGAGTGAGTAGTGTGAAAAAGTTACCTAATAATTATTATGAAACGACTAAGTTTTTATTTTGGTATAAAAGTTTTTTATATTATTTTGTAACATTTACTACCGATTCTAAAGAAAAGCAAGACCAAATAATTGTAAGGGCTCTAAACATTAAAAATCGTAAAATTAGAATAACTTATATTTATGACTCGGCTTGTCAAATAATAGATGATTATAATAATTCTGAAAATATTTGTGGTTTTAAAAATTGTCAGTGTTATACCCAACGAGGCACTAATTACAAATATGGTTGCTGTAGATTATGCAAGTACAAAACTGATAAAGGTTGTCCTACGAAAAATTTAGCTTGCAAATTATTTAATTGTTCGGAGGTATGCAAGCGTAGAAAAGTAATAAAATACGAAGATTTAAAGATATTAAAAGTTTTAAGTATAAGACAAAGATTTGCTGTTAAGTCCGATTATTTTTCTCTAAGAGAAGATGTTTTAAAAGATTTATACTGTTATACTTTAACTTTTGCTACGATAAGGATAGTATTACGTCTAATTAGAAATACTTTTTCTGAATTATTTAAGAAAGAGTTAGAGATTAAAAAATAATTATAAATTCTAAATTAAAAAAAGTATAGCAAATCAGTCAAAAAATTGTTTAATGCCCCCCCAATAAAAAAGAAACCAATTAAGGTTTCAAAATATTCCGTTCAACTTTCATTCATATAGAAGTAAATATTTTCCATATATTCTAAATAATGCTTAAATTAGCTTAATCTTTCAATAAATTTCTTGAACTTCCTAATAATTTCTTATTCATTTCTAGAATAATTTTCTTTACTGTTTTAATAAGTCTAACAAATTCTTCTGTATCTTTAGGATTATTATTTTTAGCACATTTTCCTTCTAATTCAAATATCTCGTCTAACATTTGGCAAAACTCATCATAAGCATAAGAATCAATGTTATTTTCTAAAAACTCTTTAATTAAATTTATATTCCCATAAAACTGACATTTATTTACTAAGTTAATAAATTCTTCATTTAAAAGTAGGGGATATAAAAGTCTTACTTCTGTATTATAACCAATCGCTCTATATCTTTTATCAGCTTGAGCTGTTTTTAAAGTATCTATATATAATCTGATTTTATTATTTTTAATCCGATTTTCTTTAAATGACATAATTTTATTAACTAATAATTCTGTTATATAAGTGTTTGTAATTTCATCTAAAGTAGTACCATTACTTTTAGAACTAAACTTTTCCTTAGCATTATCATCACGAAAATAATAAGTTTCATGCAATCCGCTTCGCATATAATATGTGTTTTCATCAATTAGTAGGTGAGAGTTATGATATCCCATTAAAGCATGACGGACTTCATGGATTAACATCTCTAGTTTTAAGACAGGAGTTGCAAAATCATCGCCAACATGTGTTCCTAGTATAATTGCTTGTGGATATTGTTTTTGTGTTGCATCTTTAAAAAGCTTAAGATTAGGAATAAAAGCGGTTACGGCAACACTTCCCTGAGGCATCGGTCCTAGATCATGACGAATGGCAATTTCATTTACATTTCCTTCCTCATAGATGATTTGAGCATTATTAAATAAGTCATATAAAGGAACATCACAATCCTTGCCCAAACTCATATAAAATGCCACATAGGTTAGTGTAATCATAACTAATAATTCATCACTATAATTAAACTTTTTGGCAATGCCTTTTAATAACATGTATTTTTCATTTAATAATTTATTAAGTTTTATATTATCCATTATTTTCCTCCCATTTTATACTTGCGTTTGTTTTTTTCTAAAATATATTTTTCAATATCATCAATTCCCATGGTATCGATATAGTATCCTTGGTATCCCGTAGGGCCATTTTGATAATAGTATCCATAGTTTTTCCTAGCAGTGGAAAACCAAATTATGCCATTATTTTCTTGTGATAATTTAATCATGTCTTCCATAACATCAAAATCAGAAAAAATATATATCTTTCTATCTCTTATATCTTTTAGTTCATCAAATAAAGTACGGTAGTCTTCATAAATTATACAATCAAAATTTTCGAATTTTTGTATACTGGAATTTACTACTTCATTAACATTTAACTCTTTATGCGTCCCTTTTTTAATAATCAACTTCCTTAGTATTTGGTCATTAAAAGTTAAATATATCCAGGAATCCTTAACAGCGACACTACTAATAGCATTTACATACATTTCCAAAGACTCATTATTAGAAGGTGATAAATCAAAGACATATACATCTGGTTTAAAAATTGGACTTTCTAAATCATCAATAATCCTAAATTTTTGGTCCGTTAAATAATGTTTTACTATTGCTTTTTTATTATATTTATATGTTCCTTTTTGATATCTTTCATAGCTCAGCGATACTAATTTTCTTAAGACCTTATATATTTTTGTAACTCTTATACTACTCAGTTTAGAACTTGTTTGTTGGGAATTAGACCTGTTTATTTTGTCATCACCATTACTACTAGATTTTTCATAGTTATTCATTAAATCATCAAAATCGTTAAAGTCATCATCTGATTGGTGATAATCTTTATCAGTATTTTCTTCTCGGTCTTGTTTATCTTGAGTTGCTGTTTTTTTGGCGTTAAAATCATTTTGCCTTTGGCTGTTTTCTTTATCATCTTGAGTTTTTGATATTTCTTTTTCTGGTTTTTCAGTTTGCTGTTTAGCTTTTGTTTCATCAGAAATATCTGTTTGATTATTATTTGGATTATCAGTATTTTTTGGCTCATTAGTTTGTTCTTTATCTTGAGGTTGATTTTCAGAAATTTTATCAGAATTGCTTGAATTTTCCTTCTTTTCATCTTGTTGTTCATCAGCATGTTCGCTAGATTGCGATGTAGTAGAACTATCTTGATTTTGCTCTTGATTATCTAAAATTTCTTGCTTATCACTTTGTGAATTTGAAGAGTTGGATTCACCATTATTTTCCCTTTGTTCCTTTTTCTCTTCGCTTTGTTTCTTGGAATTATCATCATTCCTTTCACTAGTAGCTTGTTCTTTATCTTGAGGTTGAATTTCAGAACTGCTACTGGAATTGCTTGAATTTTCTTTCTTTTCATCTTGTTGTTCATCAGCATGTTCGCTAGATTGCGATGTAGAAGAGCTATCTTGACTTTGTTCTTGATTATCTAAACTTTCTTGCTTATCGCTTTGTGAATTTGAAGAGCTGGATTCACCATTATTTTCCCTTTGTTCCTTTTTCTCTTCGTTTTGTTTTCTAGAATTATCATCATTATTTTCACTAGCATCTTGTTTTTTATCTTGAGGTTGAATTTCAGAACTGCTACTGGAATTGCTTGAATTTTCTTTCTTTTCATCTTGTTGTTCATCAGCATGTTCGCTAGATTGCGATGTAGAAGAG
>CAKOSN010000046.1 GCA_934102255.1 uncultured Bacilli bacterium
TATAAGAAAGAATAAAAATATTCTATCATAAATTAATGCGTTTTCTTTTCATTAATTTACACCTTAAAGTATACATGATATAATGTGAGAATGTAGTAATTTATTTGGCGGTTTATATAGTGATTTATTAGTAATTTAAAAATTCAAATTTATTAAAATGGGGAAGGATTTGATGATAATGCCAATTTATTATTTAGAAATTAATATTGTATGTATTGTGATATTATTAACGCTATTTGATAAATTCAAAGACGAATGCGAAATAAATCACACTAGCAAGTATTATGAAAAAACATTATTAGCAACAACATTTTTTTCTTTTTTTGATTTAATCGCCGGTATCCTTAGGGGTACAATGTATGAATATAGCCGATTAGTCTTAATTGTTAGTAATTCTCTTTATTTTTTTAGTGGCTCTTTAATAGGTTACTTTTATACGAATTATATTTTACATAAAATTGGTAAAGAAGAGAAAAAATGGCAAAAAGCTTTAATATTTATACCCGTTCTTTTAGTTACTATTCTTCTTGTTATAAATTTATTTAATGGGATGTTATTCACTATTAATGAAAATAACTTATATAGTAGGGGCAAATATATTTATATCTATAGTATAGTTATTGCAACATATATCATTGTTATGGGCACTAATTTAGTATATTGTTACTTTAAAAATATCGATAATAAAAAATTGAAAGAAGAGTTTAAAAAATTATTGATTTTCACCTCTATTCCCATAGTAAGTGCCCTTATTCAAAACTTTAATTATGGTATAACTCTAGGGCAAGTTGGCTTAACTTTATCAGTATTACTAATTTATCTTAACGGCCAGAAAAAAGATTCTAATATTGATGAGTTAACAGGTATTTATAATAGAAGAGCCTTCAACAGAAATGTTAGTAGATTATTTAATAGTAAAAAATTAATGTTTTTAATGTTAATGGACGCTAACGACTTTAAAATGATAAATGATAAATATGGTCATTTAGAAGGCGATAAGGCCTTAGTCGCCATAGCAAATATTTTAAAAAATGCTATAAGTAATACCGATAAAGATTATTTTTTAGCTCGTTATGGTGGCGATGAATTTATTATCGTTGGTGAAATAAAAAGCCAAGATGATGTCGATGAATTAATGCTTCAAATCGAGGAAGAAGAGAAAAGGTATAATAAAGAAACAAAAAATAAGCATGAAATAAAACTTAGTATTGGTTACTCACTACGTAATAATGAGCATACATCAGTAGAAAGCTTAATTGAAGCTGCTGACAATAAAATGTATGCTAGAAAAAAAGAAATGAAAAAAGGTCCTAAGACCAGAAAAATAACTGCTTAAGTTAATAGTACCTAGGCAGTTTTATTTTGTACTTTTTCCACAAAGATAACTCATAGAAATGTTAAATTCTTTACAAAATTTATAAAGATTAGAAGTAGAAATACAGACTTTACCTTTTTCATAACGAACTATACAAGCTTGTGTAACTTTTAAAGTATCTGCAATATTTTCTTGTGATAAATTATTCTTAAGTCTAATTTTTTTCATATTATTACCAAGGACTATTAAATCTAGCCCTTTTTTATTTGGACTATTTTTAATATTAGTTAAACCTAAACAATAATCAATCGTATAGTTAAAATAATCAGCAAAAGAAACAATGTAATAAAGGGGAATAATATTAATACCCAGTTCCCATAAAGAGTAAGTAGAACGATTAACTTTTAATATAGCAGCCATTTCTTTTTGACTAATATCAGCATTCTCTCTAATGTCCTTTAATCTTGTAAAATTTATCATACGTATCACCCATAATAATTTTTACATTTTTAAAAAAATTATTTAGAAAATGCTATTATGAGTTATAATTTGTGCTATTTTGTGTTATAATTTGAAACATAGAATAGGATAGTGTTATGAAAAAGATAGTGGTTATAAGTTTAATTGTTATATCAGTGTTAATGGTATTTATTGGTTTTAATAGTAAAAGTAATTATTTAAGTGAAAATAATATATTAAGCGTTTATTTAGATAACGAATTGCAGTCAAGCATTCCTAAAAAGGGAGAGGCAATATTTTCTAAGGCCGTATGTGATAATGATGATGTCAATTCTTACTGGGATATTGATAATTGGGGTTTATTTATCAGCAATCTTTCTAAAAAGATAAAATGTAATTTATATTTTGTTACTTATTCTAATGATACTGTGTTTGATTTTGACTATACAGGAGGAGAACAAACATTTACTGTTCCGATTTCGGGAACATACAGATTGGAAACATGGGGAGCTCAAGGTGGTGTTTTCTTTGGTCAAAATGCTTCCTTCGGCGGATATTCTATTGGTAATGTAAAACTAAATAAAGATGGAATAATTTATTTGAATGTTGGCGGAAAAGGTGAGAATGATGCTATCAGAGACCCAAACAATACATTTAAGTGTGTTGATTTAAACTTAGGTGGATATAACGGAGGTGGTAATGGTACTAAAGGATGTAATAGTTCTAGTAATTTAGTTGGCGCAGGTGGCGGCGGTGGTGCGACTCACATTGCCATGATGTCAGGTTTACTATCAAACTTAGAAAATAGCAAAGATAAAATCTTAATAGTATCCGGTGGTGGTGGCGGTTCAGCTTACAATACCTATAGTGAATCTGGAAAAAACACTTTATTAGGTGGCTCTGGTGGTGGTTTTACAGGCAACTCGCAACCGATGTCGATTGGAACAAATTATAATAATCAAGGAAAAAAAGCAAGCCAAACTTCAGGTTATAAATTTGGACAAGGTGCTGACACAGTATTAGACCAAACTGATGCTGGTGGTGGCGGTGGTTTTTATGGCGGATATGCTGACGATATTTTAGATGGCGGAGGTTGGATACCTGGTACAGGAGGCTCTGGCTATATTGGCAACTTTCTTTTAACAAACAAAGCCATGTATTGCTACAAATGTGAAGAATCAACAGAAGAAAGTACTAAGACAATATCTACTACTTGTAGTGAAGAAACACCTACTAGTAACTGTGCTAAAAAAGGAAATGGCTATGCTAGAATAACATTAATAAGTATAGATGAATAATATAAGGCTTAAAAAAGCAAAAAATTTCATTTCGGCATAAATATACAATAATTAGTTTTGATTTTTTTAGAAATATAAAATTATTGTATAATAAGTGTATAGTCATTTAGAATTAAAGAAAATTTATTGTTAATTACTAATTTCCATACTAAAATTAATGTTATATGAAGTGTGAGGGTTTTGTGTTAATGAATAATAAAGAACGTGGAAAAAATTTAAAGAGATTACGCGAAGATAAAGGATTATCTCAGAAAGAATTAGCAGATAAACTTAATTATACTCGTCAAAATTTATCAAAATGGGAAAATGGAATTGCTTTTCCAACTGATGAAGAAACTATTGATAAATTAGCTAAAATTTTAGGAGTTTCTAAAAAAGAATTATTAAATCCAAAAAAACTAAATGATATTAAAGAGGCTTCTAAAAATTATAAAACGAATATAATTATATTGGCAATTATTGCTATTATCGTAATAGTTTTAAGCATAACTTTATATTTTATCTTTAAACAAAAAATTCACATGATTAATATAGATGACATTTTTTCAGGAGTATATACAACAAATTATAAAGAGAGATATTTAAATTTATACACCGAGCAAGATATAGAAGATTATGATAGAATTTATTTATACACGGTTCATGATAATAAAGAAATGTATATTCTTAAAACAACAGATAAATCTATAAGAGTCTATGAAAACAATTCTTCTGATGAATATAACTTGAAGTATATAAAAAAATGTGGATTACATTTAGTTATTTTCTATAAAGACAATCATTATGATAAATATGACTATTTCTTGAAAAATAACGAAGCTGATGAAACTTGTGATTATGAATTTGCCCACGAAAGTCGTAGCCCTCTAGAAGATTACGGTTTTGTAAGGGATGCCTTTGATTACATTTATAATTCTGAAAATGTTAGAATTATTTATAATACAGTTAATTACAGAGTAGATATAAAGAGAGGCAATATAATTGAAACATTGGAAAGTTATGATGATTCGCATTTTCTATATGAAAAATATAATAGTGATACAGGAAAGCAACGAGATAAATTTGTTGTAATTTCAGAGAAAAAAGATTGCAATAAAGAAACTTGTATAACTTATGAAGATTACGCTAAGTATGTGAATTTTTTAAGTGATGTTAATAAATAGTAAATAAATTATCAATTTTATATAATATAATTTTTATCTTTTCATTTGATGAACCAACCATAACTATATTAAATCTATTAACTATAAGATGTATTGTAAAATAAACGTATAGTCATTTAGAATTAAAGCAAATTTATTGTTAATTACTAATTTCCATACTAAAATTAATGTTATATGAAGTGTGAGGGTTTTGTGTTAATGAATAATAAAGAACGTGGAAAAAATTTAAAGAGATTACGCGAAGATAAAGGACTATCACAGAAAGAATTGGCTGATAAACTTAATTATACTCGTCAAAATTTATCGAAATGGGAAAATGGAATTGCTTTTCCAACTGATGAAGAAACTATTGATAAATTAGCTAGTATTTTAGAAATTTCTAAAAAAGAATTATTAAATCCAGAAGACCAAAATGATACTAAGGAAGTTTCTAAAAAATCTAAAACAAATATAATTATATTGGTAATTATTACTATTATCGTAATAGCTTTAATCATAACATTATATTTTATCTTTAAACAAAAAATTTACATGATTAATATCGACGGCCTTTTTTCAGGGGTATATACCAAAAATCATAAAGAAAGATATTTAAATTTATACACAGAACAAGATATAGAAAATTATGATAGAATTTATTTATATACTGTTCATGATAATAAAGAAATGTATATTCTTAAAACAACAGACAAATCCATAAGAGTCTATGAGAATAATTCTTCTAATGAATATAATTTAAGATATGCTTTAAAATGTGGCCTACATTTAGTAGTATTCTATAAAGATGATACATATAAAACATATGACTATTATTTAGACGAGAATAAATATAATAGTACTTGTGATTATACTTTTTCTTATAAAAAAGAAATCTTTTTAGAAAGTGTTGGCTTTATGCGCGACGGCTTAGATTATACCTATATGATAAACGGTAATAAAGTATCTTACGACGGATCAAATTATAGAGTATACATGTATAAAAATGGTATTTCAGAAACATTGGAAACATTAAGTAATTCAATGTATATGTATGAAAAATATAATGATAAAAATGAGAACCTAGGTGAAAAAATAATTAAAATAACTGGTTATAAAAATTGTAATGAAGAAACTTGTACCACTTATGAAGATTATGCTAAATTTATCAATTTTTTAGCTGATAACAAAGAATAATTGCGGATGCAACCGATTAGTTGCACCCGCAATTTTAAATTTTATTCTATAATTTTGGTAGAAAGAAGAAAGCAAATGAAAAAGAAAGTTTTATATATAATTGTTTCCATAATCATAATATTTGCTGTTTTTATTACTGAGGAGTCATTAAGACTACATCTTAATAACAATGCAACACCTATATTAGTAATTGATAAAACTAAGTGTAATAGGAAGATGTATTGTGCTTTAGTAACAATAAATATACAGAAAACTATTGGAGTATAGGTTTTAAAGTAGAGTATGATTATATACTAGAAGAAAATAATGAAGATAACTTAAAAACTAAACTAGTTAAGAAAGAATTTTATCTATTTAATAATATAAAAGTTTGGACTGCTACTAACAATTAATAAATGTTTTTATGAGAAGACCTTTAACTAAAAAATCACCTGAAGCTGTCATGCTTTGAATAGAAAGATTTGTCTATGAAATTTAAAGATGTACTTAATTTAAGCTTGAAAAACTTACGAGATAAACGAACTAATATATTATGGTTTATAATCTTAAGTATTTTTTTACTAATGTTTAATATGCTTTTTACCGTCAGAAGCACTTTGGTAAATTTTGTTGCAAGTTTAATTAATAATGATATAACAGAGAGATACATTAATGTTGAATCAAAAATAGGAGAGGGTGATAAAACTAAGGCAGATATTGAAAACCTGAACATTTCTAATGTAGCTTATGTCTTTGCAAGTTCAAACGATACTCTAGAAATTTTAGATATAACAAATAATAAGGATATAAATGGCACAATTACTTTATATGGCCTATATCCAGGTATTAATGCTGATGTAATAAAAGGAAAAAAAGATTTAAATGATAATGAAATGATATGTTCAGATGCTTTTTATCCTGGATATTATGAAAATAAAACCAGTAACGAACTTTATGATATGTCTAAATATTTAAATAGTGATTTTATTATTAAAACTGAAAAAATCCTTTTAACAGATAATTTCGAACATAAAGTAATTAAAAATGACAGCTATACTTTAAAACTTGTCGGTCTTTATAATCAAAAGAATAATTTAATGGGATATGATGTTTGCTATACTAATAAAAATACTTTTGAAAAAATAAAAAGCATGAATAGTCTTGCTTATGAAAGTAAAAATACCGAAACCAATTATTATGAGTATATGGGTTATGAAAATAAAAAGGATGTAATTGTTTTAGTTAATAATTATAAAGAAAGACAAAACATATTAAAAGTACTAAGAGAAAAGGGTTACAACGCCAATATCATTTATGAATATGATACTGAATATCTAGATAATATGTGTTTAATTGTTAAAATCATAACCATTATTTTAACCGTTGGCTTTTGTATAATAATGCTATTATTTATAACTAAGACCGTTAGAAAAGATATGCCAACAATAGCCCTATATAAAATCATCGGCTATAAGAATAATCTAGTACACAAAATCTTTTTCTATCAATATGCCATTTTGGGATGTATTAGCTACATTATGGTATTATTTCTTAGTTTAATAGCAAAAAATATTGTTAGTTTTGTTTTGAAAAAAGGAGCAATTACAAGAATATTTACCATAAAATTAAATTTTTGTTTTAGCTTTTTATTTTTAGTTGGAACCTTTTTATTTTTATATTTAATACTAGCTATTCATTTAAAAGCATTAAATAAAAATGGTCAAATTTTAAAGGAGTTAGAAGAATGATGAAATTAGATAATGTTTGTAAGAAGTATAAACTTGGTAAAGAAACCATTAAAGCTTTAAAAAATGTAAGCGTAACTTTTGAAAATAATAAATTTTATGCTATTATGGGTCGAAGTGGTTCTGGCAAGTCAACCCTTGTTCATATAATCGGACTTTTAGATAATCCAACTAGTGGTACTGTTTATATAAATGGTAAAGATACCAGTAATTTAAAAGAAGACGAAATTCAAGAAATAATTGGTCAAAATATTGGCTTTGTTTTCCAAAAATTTTATTTGAATAATAATTTGACTGCTCTAGAAAATGTTATGTTACCAAGTTTAATTAATAAGAATATGTCATTTGATGAGAAAAAAAAGAAAGCTATGCAATTATTAAAACTGGTAGGCTTGGAAAATAGGGTTAATCATAAACCTAAAGAATTATCCGGTGGTGAGGCTCAAAGAGTAGCAATCGCTAGAAGCCTAATTAATAGTCCTAAAATCATTATTGCTGACGAACCAACCGGCAATTTAGATAAAGAATCTGAATTGGTTATTTTTAATCTCTTAAAAAAGATAAGCGAGCAAGGTAAAACGGTTATTGTGGTTAGTCATAATGAAATAATAAAAGAGTATGCCGATAAGGTTTATATACTAGATGACGGAGTTTTAAAGTGATTTTTTTTAAAAGCTTATATAGTAAAAATATTTGGAAATACTTGCTTATTTTTATCTTGCTTTTTACTATTAGTCTATTACTACTTGATTTTTATAAATGCTTCGAACTTGCTATTAATAAAGAATTAAATAAAGAAGTATATAGAACAATTACGGTAACTTTTAAAGAAGAATGTGATAAAGAAAATATTTTAAATACATATAAAGAAAAAATTGAAAATTTAGATGATGATAATATTTTGTTTAAAAAAAGAACTTATTTAGAGGAGTTTATTCAAAATACAAGTACGTGTTTTTTAGAGAGTATTGTACCAACTACTAATCTTGATAACTATATTAACATTAAAAAGGCATTACTTATTACCTTTATTATTGTCTTAGCACTAGTTATTTTCTTAGCCAGTATCTTCTCCCTTAATATGATATATGACCTAAAAAAAGATATCGCTCTATATAAATTAATTGGCTATAAAACTAAAGACATAATGTATATAATGTTTAACTTCTTTCTTTTCTTTTATCTAATCACTTATTTAAGTAGTATCAGTCTAACTATTTTAATATTTAAATTTGGAAATTTTAATGTCTTAAACGATTATTTAAAGATAGATAACCTAGGTATGTTAAATTTTTATAATTACCTAGAAGTTGGAATAATTATATTTTTAATATTGGTAATTATTTTAAAAAGAATTAAATACCTGATTAAAACCAATAAATCAATAGAATTAATGACAAATTAAAAAAACTTGAAAAATTCAAGTTCTTGATAATATCTTGTTTTCTAAGATAGCAACAGGTTTATAAAAGATATAAGATAAAATAATTAAGACAGCAACTCCAGTCAATACTAAATCTAAATTAAATACCTGAGTTCCATAAATAATTAAATAACCAATTCCTTCTTTACTTACCAAAAATTCACCCATAATAACACCAATAAAACTTAAAGATAGATTTAACTTAATAGAAGAAATAATACTAGATAAACTACTAGGAATAATTAGATAATATAAAGTTTGAAATTTACTAGCTTTAAAACTTTTAAATAATAACAAGTGATTTTTATTAACATTTAACATACCAGTATAAATAGTAACTAAACTAACTATTAAATTAATAAGTAAAGCCATAATAATAACTGATTTTATATTTGCTCCACACCATATTAAGATTAATGGACCAATAGCAACTTTAGGTAAAGAATTTAACATGGTAATGAAAGGGTCAAATACTTTATAAATAGGTTTAACTAGATAAAATATAATTGATACTACAAGACTAATTACAAATCCTAGTCCAAAAGATATTAAGACTTCTTTAGTAGTTGTAAGTAGATGATTAAAAAAGTTATGATTACTAATAAGACTAATTAGAGTTTTAATAATTTTACTAGGGCTAGAGAAGATAAAACTACTAATGATATTATGTTTACTTAAAAATTCCCAAGTAAGTAAAAACGCAACGATAATTATTATTTGAATAAGAAGAACTAGAAGATTATCTCTTTTAATTTTTTTTAGATAAGCTACTTGTTTAGGCGACATATTCCTCTAACTCCTTCCAAATAATATCGTAGTAATAATTAAACTTAGCATCTTTACGATTAAGAATTGGATTCTTAGGATTATCTAATTTAATATCATAAATATTTTTTATGATTGCTGGCCTTTTCGATAAGACAATTACTTTATTTGCAATAGCAATGGCTTCTCCAATATCGTGGGTTACAATAACAGCCGTTTTACCTTCGGACTTAATAATATTATAAACATCATTACTTACTTCTAACCTTGTTTGATAGTCAAGGGCACTAAATGGCTCATCAAGAAGTAGGATATCTGGATTAGTAGCAAGCGTCCTAATTAACGAAAGTCTTTGTCTCATCCCACCAGATAAACTACTAGGATATTTGTCTTTAAATTCACTTAAATTATATTTTTGAATTAAATTGTCTACAAAGCTTAAGTTTTCTTTAGTAAGAGTATGCGTTAATTTTAGCCCCAGAATGGCATTATCCCAAATAGTTAAATAGGGTAGTAAACAGTCTGTTTGCAGCATATAACCAATTTTTTTATTATGAGTATCAATTAAACCCTCAAAGTCCTTATCTAAACCAGTAAGAATCGAAAGGATAGTTGACTTACCGCATCCCGAAGGCCCAACAATAGCTACAAAATCCTTATCATTAATACTAAAAGAAACATTTTTTAAAGCTAGAACTTCACCTTTTAGAGTATGATATTCTTTTTTTAAATTTTTTATTTCTAAAACTTTAGGCATTATATATCCTTAAAAGCTAATTCGAAATTTTAGTTGAAACTATTAGTCATTATTAACTAGGGTATTAAAATCTACTTTTTTCTCTATAAGGTTATTATCTAACATTACTTGTTCTAAGTTTTGATAAGCTATTTCTTTAATATGAGTATCATTATACCAACAGTCATAATCTTTATATCTTTTAATCATTGTAGTTAAATTATTAATACTTTCATCTTTAAATTGATTATGGATAGCCTCTGCTACTACTTCTGGTTCATTATTTTGAACGAATTCTAAGCCTTTATTTAAAGCTTTCCTAAATTTATCAATTATATCTTTATTGTTTTCAATGTAACTTTTTCTAGTGTAGTAAGTTGTATATGGCATTTCACCAGAATACTCACCGATACTTGCAACTACATAACCAAAGTTTTCTTTTTCTAACTTCGTAGCAGTTGGTTCAAAGAGATTAACATAATCACCCATACCACCAATAAATGAACCGGATAATGCGGCAAATTCAACAGAGTAGTTTAAGTTTATTTTACTGCTATCAACATTCATTTTCTTAAGAGCATTTAGAAAATTTAAAGCAGGCATTCCACCTTTACGACCAACTAATACTTCTTTTCCATATAATTCTTCTAAATTAAAGTTGTCATTTTTAGAACGCCCTAAGATAAACTGACCGTCTCTTTTGGTAAGACCAGCAAAGTTTACTAAGTAATCAGCCTCACCACCATTATAAACATAGATTGTACTTTCTAAACCAGCAAAACCAATGTTAACATCATTAGATAACACAGCAGCAGCAACCTTATCGGCACCTGGAGTCAAAATTAGTTCAATATCTAAACCTTCATCTTTAAAATAATTATTTTCAATAGCAACATACCATGGAGCGTAGAATACTGAGTGAGTAACCTCGGCAACCTTGATTTTTACTAAAGATTTATCTTCTTCTTTTTTATTATGAACACTAAGCAAGCTAATCATTAAAATTAATACTAAACAAATTATAATACTAAATATTTTTTTCATAAATATTTCTCTCCTTATAGATAGTATATGAAGGTATTTAAAAAGAGTGAGAATCAAAAATACAAATAATAAATATTAGGATGTTTATGTTATTTAGCAGTTCTTTATAAACAAGTTAGTGTAGAATAAGTGTGGAGATTTTTGCTCCAAATTGAGTTATAATATATCTTGATTTTATGATAATATGGT
>CAKOSN010000047.1 GCA_934102255.1 uncultured Bacilli bacterium
AGTTTATAATCTTGTATATTAGCAGTGGCATTATTATTTCTTTTTGACAACTTGTTGACCTCAACAAGTTGTTCATCAATATTAAATCCAGAATTTTTACAAGCATCTTTTGCTTTATTTAAAACCTTTAAGAAATTTCTCCAGTCTTTATATTCTAAAACTTTTGAAAGTTCCCTAGCGTACCAATATTCATTTCCATAATCATCAATATGTTTTATATTCTCAAAAGCACTGTTAGAATATTCATTTTTAACCATCCTCATTGTCATCTCCATTTCTATTAATTATGCTAAATTTTTCTTTAATTTTAATCATTTTTTTATTTCTAATAATCCTTAAATCTGTTAAAAATTATACCATACCAAACTTTAAATGTCATTTGATTTAACAATAGTTTCCTTATTTTAATTCTTTTAAAATTACAAATTCAAAAGAAAAGATAGACTCATCCTAAATCTATCTAAGTTCCAGTTCATTTATTTTATCTAAACTAATCTTTATGTCATTATTATTAAACATATCTTTAACAACAACAGTATTATCTTTTAATTCATCCTCACCAATAATTATTACATACTTAATACCTTGTCTATTGGCATAATCAAGGCCTTTCTTTAACTTATTACGCATCATTTCTACTTCTACTTTATAACCATTATTTCTTAATATATTAGCAACTTTTAAACATTCTATATCAGTATTCATTGGAATTATATAAATATCAGTACTAGCATCTTCTTCTAAAAAGCTTTCCTTTACTATTTCCTATATTGATGATAAGCCAAAACTAATTCCTACTGTCGGATAAATATTACCATCACCAATAAAATTACCAATCATTTTATCATATCTACCACCAGCTGCTATACTTCCTCTTATTCTTCTTTCCTTATCATATACTTCAAAAACATTACCAGTATAATAATTTTGTCCTCTTGCTAAAGTAACATCAAAATAACAATAATTACTATTTCTAACCCTTGTAGCTTTTCTACTTCTGCTAAGCCTTCTTTTATGTCTTCATTATAGGTACCAACTCTTCCCTAATACCAGCTTCTTTAATTAAACCATTCATTAAATTTCTACTATTATATTTAATATAAATATCAATTTTTAAGTTTTTAAATACTTTAACAAATAAAGAAAGTAATTCTGCTTCTATTAATTGTCCTTTAATACCAACAACATCAGCATCACATTGACTAAATTCTCTATCTCTACCAGCCTTAATCGGACCGTCTCTAAAAACTTTAGCAATCTCATATCTCTTAAATGGAAATGTAATATTATTTTTATTTAAATCTATAAACTTAGCAAAAGGTACAGTTAAATCATAACGAAGTCCAAGCTTTCTTTCCCCTTGATCACTTAATTTATAAATTTCTTTTAGAATATCATTATTTTCATCATACTTATCAGCAAGTATATCATAATAACAAAGAATTGGTGTTTCTATACTATTAAAGCCATATTCTTTAAAATTTTTAATAATAACACTATTAATATATTCTCTAATTTTTTGTTCTTTAGGTAAAAAATCATAACCACCTTTAACATATTGTATTTTCATAAATAATCATCTTTTCTAAAATTTCATATAAAAAAACTATACATAGTGCTTGTATAGTTAGTAAAGTAATTATTTATAACTAGATACAAGCACCACAAATAGCACTTGTACCATAAACGAATTTTAATATCGTTGGTAGAAGTGCAGACTATTATGATGATGTAACTTTTTAATTATTAATTTAAACATAACAATCTCTCCCTTTCAAATTAGGTTTAAAATACCACGAAATTATCAATTTGTAAAGTTTTTATTTAAAGGCTATGAATATTTAGCTTGGTTTACCAAGTTTTAATCCAATTTTTTATAAACCTTAATATTAAATATTGTCTTTGTTCTATCAAATACTCTACTTAAAATAACTAATGGGAAGTTCCATGAAAGTATTTAACTTACCAGCAAAATTATGGTCAGCTCCCTATATAACCTGTAATTTTATAGTATCAGAAAGTAAAGGCCCTAGTAGTTCTGTATATTTAATAGAAGGATCTAAACTACCATAAACTATATATACCTTCTTATCTTGCATATTTTTTAAACCATTCTTAATCAAATGAAAATTAAACATTAATGGCGAATTAATTAATAATAATCTTTTTATCTTAGGATACATATAAGCAAAAGAAAGACCTATTAAAGCTCCATTAGACTGTCCCATATAATAAATTTGATAATTGAAAATATTAGCCTTCTTACAATACCAACTTACGACTTCCATATCACAGTCTAACGGATTAGTTCTGTGGGAAGGATTACTTGCTACTATTACCGAATAGTTATATAACGCATTTAATCTTTTAGCAATTTGTAAGTATTTATCTTGATATCCATATATAGAACCATCTTGACCAACTTTTATAAAGACAATCGTAGTCTTTTCTTGACTGGCAATCTCACCTTTTATTATTCCATAATTAATTATAATATTTTCTTTAAACTTTCTTTCTATAATCTCATCGTATTGCACATTAAAACTCCCTAAATTCTTCAAACCAGTTAAACCAGATATCATATTCACTTTGGCATTTTTCATAATTAATTCTAAAGCACTATAAATATCATCTCTTATTAAAATTTAACTTTCATAACTTACCTATAATTATATAACATTCAAAATTAATTGGCCAAAAACTTTATACTTTAACAACAACAAAATATCCCCTTTAAACTAATAAAATTTATACTTCTAAAATCAACCATAACAAAAGTTATCATAATCATAAATAATTGTTATTTTATTTTTATATTTAAAAACATTATCATATTTAATATGAATAAAAAGGATTAATAAAAGAAAGGTACAACAAGATTTTTTTAAATAATTATGAACATAGAAGAAAATTTAGCAGAACTTTATAATAAAACCCAGTTTAATAATGATAACGAGCACAAAGTAAATTTGCAAAATCTTATGACATACATGGCAATTAATGATATTAACACAATAACTAAAGATTCATTGATTTCTTTTTTTGGAGATAACTTAACAAAACCAAATAAAAATGGAGAATTTTTAACAAATATCTTAGCCTGCCATGCCTTTAGGGGCAGCTGCACTATAGAAAAGACAACCAAATTATTTAGTTTTATCTATGAAATTATTAATCCTAATCTTCCCGGTAAAACTTGTGGCTTATGTTCACTTGTTGAATTTATTATTTTATCATCTAGAATACTTCAGCAAAACGATAAATACTATTGTCTTGAAAAAAAGAATAATAAATTATATTCAGACAATGAATATATAAGCTATATTGAGTTTTTATTAAGAATAAACATTAAAAATGGGCTTGATTTAAAAAGTGCCGATTATTTTGGACATAGTGTAATATTTTATATTGCTTTAATATGTCTTTATGGAATAGATTCTAGCTATTTTTTTGAATTAAAAGATTTAAATTTAAATGAATATATAGATTTTTTTAATATAGCTGAATTGTACTATACAAGCTACTATACCAGTGATTATTCTTTACAGAACTGGTTTAATATTGAAAAAATATTAATTAAAAATAACTATCCTGAATTATCAGATTATCAAATTAATCGATTGTGGCATAAAATTCCAAAAAAATTATACGATGGTGATTTTAGTGAAGATTACGACCGATACTTCGTTCAAAAAACGATTTATAAAATTATTGCCTGTTTTAAGTATGAAGATGGATATGCAAATCCCAATAAACCAGTAGTAAATAAATTAATAAAAACCATTAATAGTAACGAAAATAATCAAAAGTAAAATAATTATAAGGAGAATAGCAATGAACAATAATGAAATTTTGCAAAAAGTTTGTTTCCAAGTTGAAGCAATTAAAAACTATCTGGAAAAAATTCAAAATGAGCAAAAAAAATTATCATCAATAATTAATGCTGACCCCGAATTAATGAGTCAAAAAAATGAAGAAATAAATAATATAATTAACGACTATTTAAAAAGAATAGAAGAAGCCAAAAAAATAATACTTCAAGAAATAAATGATATTAC
Organism: uncultured Bacilli bacterium; assembly: GCA_934102255.1. GTDB lineage: Bacteria > Bacillota_I > Bacilli_A > RF39 > UBA660 > CAG-605. The sequence continues at coordinate 4,059 of CAKOSN010000047.1, forward strand.
ATCGGAAATAACCAAAGAAACAGAAAATAATAAAGAATCTCTTAATAATGAAATTAATGAAATTCAAGATTTGCTTAAATCAGCTAAACAATTAAGTTCCAGTCTTAACACCAAAAAGAGAAATTTAGAAGGTATTCTAAATGAATTAACTAACGCTATTGATAATAAAGCTGATGCCATATTATCGGAAAAAAAAGAAATGTTTTTAGTAGAATATAATAAAGAACTTGCCTCTACTGCCAATAAGACGATTCAGGACTTAAAAACAATAGCTGACCAATTAGAAGAAAAAATCAAAAAAATGCTAACTGAATATCAAAATATTGAACGAGATATCTCAAGGTTAAAAAGTCAAATAGTATCGGAAGTAATCGAAGAAGCTTCTAAAAAAATCGTCGAGATAAATCCGTGCCGAGAATATGTTATAAATATTAATGGCTGGGAAAATAGATTTAAAAGCGGAGAATTATTTCATGAAAAATTCAAGAAAGTTCTAGCACTCGCTGCAATGAAAAAGCCAATTATTTTAAAAGGACCAGCTGGTTCGGGTAAAAATGTTATAGTTGAGCAAGTTGCTAAAGCATTAAATCTTCAGTTTTATTATATTAATGATGTTACTGATGAATATAAAATACTAGGTTTTATTGACGCTAATGGTAATTTTCAAAAAACTCAGTTCTTCGAAGCTTTCACTAAAGGTGGAGTTATGTTTATTGATGAAATTGATAATTCAAATCCTTCAGCTCTTTTAGCTATTAACTCGGCTATTGGAACCGGCGACAGTCATTATATGGCTTTTCCAGATGGTAATCTTTATAAAGCTGACCCAAATTTCAGAGTTATTGCTGCTGCTAATACATTTGGCACCGGTGCCGATTCTGTTTATTGTGGTCGTCAAACATTAGACGGTGCTTCATTAAATCGTTTTTCACCTATTATAATCGACTATGACAAAGAAATTGAAAGAAAATTAACCAATAATGCTGATATTTTAGAATTATTCTGGAGTATCAGAGAAATAATTTCTAAAAACGAAATTCGTCATGTTATATCAACTCGTAATATCATTAACGCAGTTGAATTACTAAACAGTAAATACTTTTCATTAGAAGACGTATTCGACTTAACCTTAATCCAAAGCCTTGATAATTTTAGTTTAATAACCATAGCAAAAGAACTAAATCCTAATATCAAGTACGCAAGGCAATTATTGGCTCATTTAAACCAAAATTATAATGTAACAACGAATGCTTACGGAAATAATAATAATGATTATGATGCCAGAAATAATTACAGAAATTATAACAATATCGATGATTTGGATGAAGAAGAAGGTTTTGGACGTTCTAGAGGAAGATATCCATTTCCATATTAAAAAAATTAACATAAGGAAAATACAATATGCAAAACAATAACATTAACAACCAAGTAGTAGTCAATACTGAAGGTTACAAATTACACTACTGGCAATTCAACGACTTAGTAGCATTTTTAAAAGCAACTGTATCCTTACCAATTAATCATGAAGTTTTTTATAAACTAGCTTCCAGTGAAGTTGATCAGGACTTTTATTATTTCAAAACTTTTAAAGAAGCTTGGAATAATTGTTACTTTGGTTGGGATAAAGAATTTGAAAATTTTAAAGATGCCATCAAACATGTAGAAACGCAAACAATACTAGATATTTCCAAAAAAGATACTTATGCAGTTTACGGTTTTCGTCCTAATGTACCCCGCTACTTAAATAACAATCCTCGTAATATGCTAACAACAAAAAGTGATAATAAATTTAAAAGAACGGTTGTCATTAATTGCAATACTGCCTACTCTTGGTATGAAAGTAAACAAGCCATATTTAATAGAGGCGTATGTATTATAAATCTAATAAAACAGTTGGAAATAAATAATAATGTCGTGTTAAACTTATTTGAATGTGTTGAAAATGATGATGAAATGATATATACAACTATTAATCTAAAAAAAGAAAACGAAAGAATAAATCTTAAACAAGTATATTTTCCTTTAGTCAATCCAGATTTTTTAAGAAGACTTATATTCAGAATTATAGAATGCACCTTTGATATAAAAGAAAGCTGGTTTGATGGATATGGAGCTCCCTATATTCCAACCGAACGTGATAAAGACTATTTAAATAATTCCATCTACATTTCTACTCCCGAGAAAATGAATATTACTGGAAGAAACTTAAAAAATGATTATCAAAATTTTCTGAATTGCGTAGCATCTCAAGATTATTATAAAAAAAATATAGAACATGAAGACGAAAAAGATTTTACAAGAAAAAGAACCAGAAATTAAACAAAAAGATTTTAAATATAAAATTGTTTTAGGAAGGAATTTTAAGTAATGGAATTTGATGAAGATTTAACAAAATTTTTCAGAAACAATGACTCATCGTCAATACATGAAGTTAATGCTTCTAATTTATCTATCTATATGGCATCTAATAATGTAGAAAACATAACAAAAGAATCTCTCCAAAATTTTTTTGGAAATAATTTAACACGTCTTAATAAAGATGGTGAATACTTAACTAATATTCTAGCTTGTCATGCTTTTAGAGGAAGCTGTACTATAGAAAAAACCACTAAATTGTTCAGTTTCATTTATGAAATAATTAATCCTAATTTGCCAGGTAAAACTCTTGGACTTTGTTCTCTAATAGAATTTTTAATGTTATCTGCAAAAATTTTAACATATCTTGGATACTATTATGACGAAAAAACTGATAGTAATTTAAATTATGAAAATTGTTTTGATTATTTAGAGTTTATGTTACAGATAAATATCAAAAATGGTTTAGATTTAAGAAATCGTGATTGCCTAGGTTATAGCGTAATTTTTCATTTAAGCATGTTTTTAGTAGTAACTAATCAGTCTGAAAATATCGAACGTCTTTGTAATAAGAAAAAAATAAATTTACTTGATTATCTTGATTCTCATACCTTAAATTGTATAATATCGATTCGTGATTCTATTCATGAATTTAGATATAATGATAATAAAAATTATTATCATCAAGATTTGAGCAACTACCGTTTTATTTTAGAACAGTTAATTGCAAATAATTATCCGAATGCCATTAATCGCAATTCGGACATATGGATTTTCGTTTCCAAAGGTATTAATTATGACTTTGAAGATGAAATCGATGAAATTCTAACATACTTCCAAGTCTCCGATGAAGATTTAGAAAACAGTGATTTGGCAGTTTCTAAGACAAGTAAAGGAAATTATAACATAAAAAAATTAATAAAAGAATTTTAAAATACCACAATAATTTGTCATCTGTATTTATAGACAGCAAAAATCAAATTGTTAAATGAATATTAGAATCACAAAAAACTTCTCGAAGCTTGTTGCCTCTTGAAGTTTTCTTAAAATTTACGTAATTAATTATTTAAAATAATTTCTCTTACTTTATTATTTTGCTTTTCAATACTTAAACCAGTTGCATCTACTAAAAACATCTTACCTTCTAACATATTGTGTTTTTTCATATAATTAAAAGTTTCTAAATAAAGTCCGTTATAAGCATAAGCCAGTTTGTCAAACTCACTTAAAATTGGTCTTAAATTAATTCTTTTTTCTAATTCTTCCTTGTCATTATTAACTAAAATAATTACTCTTTTATCCGTATGTTTTAAATACTCATGATACTTATTAGCACGTACTTCTAAAGGAATATCAAACTCCATATTAATAGAAATCATGTCCATTGAACGGTCTTGACAAACTATTCCTTCTTTTAGTAAAGCCTCAATCGTTGTAGATTTTCCTACTCCGTCAGTTCCTTCAATTATCGTCTTATTATCAATAATACTTCCATTTATAATATTACTATTATCATAAACAGGATTACCTGTAACATCAACAAAACCGCGGGGTGCTTTATAATTTTCTAAAGGCTCATTACCAATACAAGCTACTTCTACTAAAACAAAACCCAGTGGCTCGGAAAAATAATCAACATCTATCTCATAAGCCCCATCATTATAGTACTTTCTTATCTTCTTTATACATTTATTAGTAGCCTTTATTGCTTCTAAAAAAGTATCCTTATCAATTTCTACTACCTCAGTAATAGAACCCATTTTCTTATTTTTAGTATACTTACAAGTTCCATTATCATTATAACATCTATATTTATAACCATCTCTAAAGGTCTGAATTAACTCATACTCTTCAATTTTTTCCAAACTATTAAGATAATCTTCTAAAAATTCTTTTTTAGTCGGAATAAACTTTCTTTCTCTATTATCAATTTTTCCTAATCTTAACTGTACCATTGTAAATCCTTTATCTTTCATAAATTTTATAAGCTATTAAATTTCCAAAAACTCCCGTTAATTTTAGTCTTAATATTTTAACATTTATTAAGCTTTGATAATAATATCAATAATTTTAACTATTAACCCCTTTTTATTTCAAGTAATTTTATATTTAAACTTTTAACTCTTTATTCTTCTTAATATTTTTTAGCATTACTTAGAGCTTTCTACTTCTTCTTTACTCTTAATCTTAATATCATTTAAATGATAATCAACTAATTTCCCACCATAATAAACAATATTAGAATAACCGTAATCTAACTTTTTAGCATAGAAAGTAATAGGTACTCCTTCACAAATCCATTCATAGCGGTCAAAGAACTTCTCGTCACTAACAACAAACTTAGTATTATTAGTCATAAATTTAATTATATCATCTGAATCTTTCTTAGTTAGAGCATGGTTAATAATCCACTTTGAATAAGGATTATTTATTTCATCATTTCTAGTATTTAAATTTAAAGTCTTAAGACTTACTGTTTTAATATTAGGATATTTTTTAATATAAGCTTTAATTTCTTCTAAAGACTCATCTATACTTCTATTTTTAAGTAAAACATAGTTTAAGCGAACCGGAACTTTACTAAAGTTTTCGCTATTAATATAGTCTCTCTTATAGCCTAATATTTCCATATCTTTTTTAGAATCCATAGAAACTCTTGTAATTTCAACCATGAAATCATTTTTAATAAGGTCTAACTTTTCATCTTCATAAAAGATATTGCCTGACGATTGTAATCTTTTTTCATCAAAAATATTAACTTTTCTTGTTGCTTCAACTACCGTTTTAAAGTCATCATAACTTAAAAGTGAAGGCTCACCATTGCCACAAAAGATAAAATAACGAAAACTTATACCATTATCTTTTAAATGGTTTAATCTATCTTCTAAAAGTTCAAATTGATCATTAACACTTGGCCATCTAGTAATTTTAGCTGTACAATACGGACAGTTTTTATCACATTTAAACGATGAACCAATTAACTCAAACTCCTTATATTTCATTAAATATCTCTCCTTTTTTTACAAGTTCAACTACTTTATTAATATCATTAAATTTGTATACTTTAACTTTTTTACTGGTCTTAATAGCATTAGCAATAGCAAACCAATAATCAGATTTAATATCATAAGCAGAAGGTTCTTCTTCATAAAATATAACAATATTTTTATTCATCATAAGAGCCCAATCCAATTCTACAATCGAACCAACTGAAAACTTTTGATTAAATAAAACAAAATAGATATCACTTTCCTTAACAGCTTTATATTCTGAGTTTAAAACAACATTACAATCTGTCGAAGTAAAGTCACCATTTGATGCTTGTTCGCAATAAAATGGTCCATTATAAATATAACCATTATCTAATTTTAAGTCTTTTGCAGCATAAGTTAATTTTTTACTATCGCCTAATATTTTAGAGCGAAAATCATTAACTAATCTTTCATCTAATGGCAAATTTTTATCTTTAATTAAATCAAATTTACCAGCAAAATAAATTTTTTTCATTTTTTATTTTTCTCCATTCATTATTTTACGCCAATTTAAATATGAACCAACGGCCATAAAGGTCCAAATAAGGTTTAAAGCAAATAAATACAAAGCTTGATTTGGCAATATAAAATATTCGATAGCATAAAATATATCGTTTACAAACCATATCAACCAAGTATCAATTTTCTTTTGCATCATATAAAATGTAGCTACTAAACTAGAAGTTGTTGTAAAAGCATCTAGTAATGGTAGAGGGTCATCAGTATTTTTTAAAATCATACTAACACCAATAGTGCCAAAAATTATTAAAAGAATATAAATTATTCTTTCTTTCATACTACATTTAGTAATCTTACTGCTCTTACTATTTTTATTCCATAAAATAAAACCAACAATACCCATTACTAAGTAAATACTATTATTAACTACATCACCATATAAATGATTAATACTAGAGAATATAATTAAAAATAACATTTGTAAGATATAAAATATCCAGTTACTTCTCTTATCAAGCATTGCTAAAGCACCTTGAATCAACCCTAATATAGTTGCTCCTTGTTCTAAAAACATCTTTCTTTCATCTCCTTAACTTTATGTTTCTACCCAATTTTTCTTTTCTACATTAGGATAACTTACTTTCTAAGGAAAATAAAATACGAATTATTTATGTTTATAATAACTATAGTTATACATGTTTTTTATTAATTTAAGACTTAATCGAGTAGAGAAAAATAACTAAAAAAATTTTTTAATTATTTTGTCCCTCTCACACCACCGTACGTACCGTTCGGTATACGGCGGTTCAATTTATATTA
>CAKOSN010000048.1 GCA_934102255.1 uncultured Bacilli bacterium
AATTCTTTTATTTTCTTAAATTTATTTAAAGAATCTTTATACCAATCACTTAACATTTCTTTATAAGTTGTGATATCACCAAATAACTCTACCCCTTTATTATAGTCAATTCCATTATCTAACAAATACTTTTCATCATAGGTTTTATTATCATTATTTTTATTGTTTTTCTTCGTATTTTTATCTAATTTTTTACCTTTAGAATTATCTTTTTTGGCATTATCTTTCTTATTATTTTCTAATTCTTCAAATACTTTATCTAATTTAAGTTTTATTTGATCCTTACTAAATGGTTTGGCTATATAACTAGTAAACCCTTCTTCTTTATATTTTTCTTCTGCTCCGGCAATGGCATCAGCCGTTAAGGCAATAACGGGAGTATAAAACCCCTCTATTTCTTTTAAATTTTTAAGAGCAGTCTCTCCACTCATCACTGGCATCATTATATCCATTAAAATAATATCATAAGTATTACCATCTTTAATTTTATTAACACATACTAACCCATTTTCAGCATCATCGATTTCTTTAAAACGTAAAGGTTCTAAGGCTCTTCTGGCTACTTTAATATTTAATTTGTTATCGTCAACTACTAAGATTTTCTTTTTACTATAATCAATATTATTTTTACTTAAATCTAATATCAACTCGGCTGTATTATTTAATTCTTCCTTAGTTAAAGGTTTACTCATCATGCCTATTCTTTGAGGAATATTTACCATGAATATTGAACCTTTACCAAAAGTTGATTCTACATTGATTTTGCCACCCATTAATTCAACTAATTTTTTCGTGATAGCAAGACCAAGTCCTGTTCCTTCAACCGTAGTATTTCTTTCAGCATCTAATCTATCAAACTTATTAAATAATCGACTAATATTCTCAGCTTTTATACCTTTTCCGGTATCTTTACAAGTAATATATAAATTACAAACATCATCTTTATTTATGCATTTTACATTTAGTTCAATCTTACCTTTATCGGTATATTTGATTGCATTCGATAATAAATTATTAATTATTTCTTTAATATGTCCTTTATCTCCAATTAGTTCATAAGGAATATCTTTTGCGATATCAACAATTAATTCGATTGGTTTTTCCCCTATTCTTACTGAGTCTATTCTTGCTAAGGTTTCTATCTCTTCTTTAAAATTATAGGGAACTTCAATAATTTCCATCTTATCTGACTCTATTTTATTAATATCCATGATATTGCCAACTATTTCAAGCAAAGTTTTAGAAGCATTAACGATATCTCCTAAATCTTCTTGCATATCTTTTGGACAATTGCCTCGCTCTTTAATATCATTAGAAAGACCTACTATCGCATTTAAAGGTGTTCTAATCTCATGAGACATACTAGATAGAAAATCTGACTTAGCCCTGTTTGCTTTTTCAGCTTCATTTTTAGCCAGTTCTAGCTGATTAACCATTTTCAAATCAGGATTTTCAATAGTATGATACATTATTAAATCTACATATACTAATATCGCAGGAATAATAATTAAAGTTGGATAATGTACTCGCAAATAAGCAGCAATAAACAATAAACAAATTAGAACATATATTGGAACATACTTACGATGTTTAATCTTTTTATAATTAAATATCAATATTACAACTAACCAAAAAAGCAAAGACAAAACATAACCGAAGACATAATTTACCGCTAGTCCCTCAACGCCCATTACTCCATTGGAATTTATTATTGAAATTGGCAATGTAAATTCTCCTACTATAAAAACCGTTCCCAAAATTATAAGAGCACTTTTTATGAAATCATATCTTTCTTTTTTAAAAGTAATAAAAGAAACATACAATAATAACAAAGACATCCATAAAATATAACATATCAAGTCAATTTTATTTAGGAATTTTAATAAAATAATTGTTAAATCATTATACAAAAAATATCCTATTAATAACTCAGTAATATTAATAATAATATTTACAAGACTGCAAAGAATCATGCAACCATATAGTCTAGTTTCTTTACTCTCTAATCTTTTCTTAGAAAAAAATAAAATAACCACCATTAGTATAACGAAAAAACCAGCAATTATAAAATCTAAATTAAACATGTTAAACCTCTATTTTCTATCAAAATAATTATAGCACAGGTAGAAAACAAATAACAATTTATCTCTTTAAAACTCTTTTAGGAACTAATAACCCACTTTCGTTTTTTACAAATTCATTATCTTGTTCTATTCCGTTTACTTTTCTAAGAAATTGTGCTTCATAATCACTGTCAAACTTAAATAATGGTGTATTTTTTTTATAATAAGTATGATTTACATAAATATTAGCATCAACATCATCTAATGATTGATAAAAGCAATTATTTTCTTTTTTTAAATGAGCCTTCATAGCCGACATTTGCTCTTCAATCATAGCAGTAGCAATTATAACATTAGAGTTGTATCTAATTTTTAAAGGTTCGGCAAATTTAATAATACACTTTTTAAACAACTGTTCATCACTAGTAACAGGTGCTTTAACTTCCACATATTCAAAAACTACCGGCAATATATATGCATCAGCACCACAAGCAACTTCAATGGCTCCCTTACTTATAGGCTGCATTAATTTATAAGGATGCAAATTCCATGTTCCTTCTCCAAACACAAAAACATCACTAGAGGAATTCAATTTATCAAACATAATCTTTTTACTGCTATGTCTTTCCTCGGCTATTCTTCTGTCAACCATTATACTTGACCCAAGTTGAAATAAAATTCTAGAAGGCAAATTTAAACAATCGCTTCCTACTAAAACGCTAACTCTACGATTTAAAACAGCAAACAATTGTTGGATAGTATAAAAATCATGAGAATTAGAATGATTGCAAATAAATACACATGGACTATCAGGTATATTTTCGAGTCCTATAAACTCTATATTAAATTTATTTAATTCCTTGGCAATCCGACTATAAATCATTTGTATACCGCTTGCTTTACTAACTTTGTTCATATTAACTCCTTTTTTATCATTTAAAACACTTATTATTCCTAATAATTTAGCAATTATTAATATCAAGATATACTAAATATTACTAATAAAACAAATATTTAAAATTTTCAACAGCGACTATTTTAACCTAAATTTAATAAATTAGAAATACTTTGACTAATTTTTTTCTAAATTATCGAATTTTTTAATATTTAACAAGAAATATTAAATAAAAAACGGTAAAGCCTATTTGGGCAATACCATTATAAAACAAATTATTCTAAGTACTTACCTACTATTTCTATTACTCTATTAAATTCTTTTTCTAACTCTTTAAAATTATTAATTACATAATCAGTATTATTTTCTTTACTTTTTAATTCATGGTCTAAAGATATTTCGGCTAATTTATTCATTCCAAAATACTTGGCATCACTTTTTAGGGAATGTACTTCCACACTATAATTTTGCATATCTTTATTATCTAATAATTCTTTTATTTTCTTAAATTTATTTAAAGAATCTTTATACCAATCACTTAACATTTCTTTATAAGTTGTGATATCTCCAAATAATTCTACACCTTTATTATAATCAATTCCATTATCTAACAAATACTTTTCATCATATGTTTTATTATTATCATTTTCTTTTTTATTCTTCTTAGTTTTTTTATCTAATTTTTTATCTGCTTTTTTATCTTTAGAATTATCTTTTTTTTCAGTATCCTTTTTATTATTTTCTAATTCTTCAAATAATTTATCTAATTTAAGTTTAATCTGGTCTTTACTAAATGGCTTTGCTATATAACTAGTAAATCCGTCTTCTTTATATTTTTCTTCTGCACCAGCAACAGCATCAGCCGTCAAAGCTATAACTGGAGTATTAAAGCCCTCTATTTCTTTTAAATTTTTAAGAGCCGTTTCACCACTCATCACTGGCATCATTATATCCATTAAGATAACATCATACGTATTACCTTCTTCGATTTTATTAACACATACTAAGCCGTTTTCAGCATCATCAATTTCTTTAAAATGCAATGGTTCTAAAGCTCTTCTTGCTACTTTAATATTTAATTTATTATCATCAACTACTAAAATCTTCTTTTTGCTATAATCAACATTATTTTTACTTAAGTTTAATATTAATTCAGCCGTATTATTTAATTCTTCTTTTGTTAAAGGTTTACTCATCATTCCTATTCTTTGAGGAATATTTACCATGAAAATCGAACCTTTGCCAAAAGTTGATTCAATATTAATTTTACCACCCATTAATTCAACTAACTTCTTAGTAATAGCAAGTCCAAGTCCAGTTCCTTCAACAGTCGTATTTCTTTCAGCATCTAATCTATCAAATTTATTAAATAATCTACTAATATTTTCAGCTTTTATACCTTTACCAGTATCTTTACAAGTAATATACAAATTACAAATATTATCTTTATTTATGCATTTAGCTGAAAGTTCTATGCTTCCTTTATCAGTATACTTAATAGCATTCGATAACAAATTATTAACTATTTCTTTAATATGTCCTTTATCCCCAATTAACTCATAAGGTATATCTTTGGCTATATCAACAGTTAATTCTATAGGCTTTTCTCCTATTCTTACTGAATCTATTCTCGCTAAAGTTTCTATTTCTTCTTTAAAATTATATGGAATTTCTATAATTTCCATTTTATCTGATTCAATCTTGTTAATATCCATGATATTTCCAACTATTTCAAGTAATGTATTAGAAGCATTAACTATATCATTTAAGTCTTCTTGCATATCTTCTGGGCAATTACCACGTTCTTTAATATCATTAGAAAGTCCTACAATAGCATTTAATGGTGTTCTTATTTCATGGGACATACTTGATAAGAAATCGGATTTAGCTCTATTAGCTTTTTCAGCTTCATTTTTGGCAAGTTCTAACTGATTAACCATTTTTAAATCGGGATTTTCGATTGTAAAATACATTACAGCTGTTACAAAAGCAAATGAGCAGGTTATAAGAATTATTCCAGGATTTATGTTTCTTACAATAAATGCAATAACAAAACAAACGAACAGAGTTATCATTGGAATTAACTTTCTTTTTTTGATTTGCTTAATATTTAAGGTTACTGAAGCTACATCAATCACCATATATATAGCGCTAAATATCATAAGAACATTTGGAGATGCACCACAAGAATAAACTGATTTACCATCATAATAGTAATCTATTGGAAAAAACAATACTCCAATTAATAAAACAATAAATAATGAAGAAAACCAAACTATTTCATAATTATTAAATAATTTGTACAAGTGGCTATTAACAGTATCTTTTTTATTACAAATAATATAAATATATATTGTGAATAAAGTTATAAAAGTTGCAAAATAAACTAAATATGTCCTATTAACAATAGTATTTAAAATTGGAATTGCATCACGATTTTTTACAGTGATACAACAAAAGAGTTCTAAAATCAATCCAATTACATTTAAACATAAAAGTACTGCGTATATTCTTGTTTCAATAGTTTTTATTCTTGATTTAGAAAAGTACATTACGCAAAGAAGTAAAGTATACACCAAACTGCAGACAATAAATGACATTCCTATTATCATACTAACTCACCAACCATTTTCTAATCTTTTTTTAACACTAGTTTTTTATCATTTTTAATTTTTTCTAAATCTTCTTGTTCTAATTTACGATAATCGATTTTGCCAATAGATGTCACTGGCAATTCGTCATGAAATTCATAATCTGCTGGTAAACAATACTCTGGTAATTTAGAATAACATAAGTTTTGTAATTCCTGATAAATGTCTTTCTCTGCATATTTATATTTTTCTTTTAGTACAATATGAGCCTTAGGTAATTTCCCTTGACTATGGTCTACATCTGGAATACCGACAACTTTACAAGCCTCAACAGCTGGATGTGAAATAATAACATCTTCTATTATTGAAGGAAAAATTTTAAATCCATCATAGCGTATTAACATTCTTTTTATCCTATCAACAATAAAAATATTTCCATCTTTCGTCATATATCCAAGGTCGCCAGTATGAACCCATTTTTTGCCATCTGCATGAGTCCAAATTATTTCTTCAGTAGCTTTTTCATTATTAAAATATCCAATCATCATATTAGGGCTAGAAATGCAAACTTCTCCCAATTCTTCATACATCAATTCATTTTCTGTTTGAGGTTCAAATATAGATATAGCACTTTTTACAAATGGAATACCAACACTACCAACTTCATTATTAGCATCAACCGTACCTGCAACACCACCAGTAACTTCAGTCATTCCATACCCTTTAACTATTTTTGAAGAGCAACCATGTTCTTTTAAATATTCATTTGCACTTACTTCTAATTTTTTGTCCATCGCATCGCCACCAACAGTAGGAGCAATCATATACGACAAATCTTTATTTTTGAGTTTCTTACTATTTATTATTGTCCCCCAGTATGAAGGAACGCCAACCATATGAATTGGCTTATTTTTTAAAATAAGTTCATCAAATTTTGCAGGGTCAAATTGTGGAATTAAAATGGTTTCCATACCTATCGTAAGTGGAAGATGTAGCCCCATACCAACACCATAAGCAATAAATGTTGGCATAATATCCATCCAGTTGTGCTGTCTTTGCATATCAATTCCAGTCAACACACTTTGTAATGCAACAGCGTTTATGTTCTCATTACTTAAAACTACGCCTTTAGGTTTTCCTGTAGTACCACCAGTATGTTCAATTACAACAGGATAATTTTTTTGATAGTAAAATACACCCTGTAAATTAATATTTTCACCTCTTTTAATAAATTGTTTCCAATTCAAAACATTTTCATTATAATGAATTTTTTTATCAGAATCTTTTATTTCATCAATCTTTCCCTTTAATTTATAAGCAACATTTAAAGCAAGTGGTAATGTTTCTGAAGGCGAAACACAAACAACTTTTGATACACTAGATTTTCCAACTAAATCCTTTACTTTATCATAATAACTGTCAACAATTATTACTAAATCAGACTTAACTTCTTCGACATAATTTTTTATTCCTTCAGCACTTGTTCTAGGATCAACCATATTTCCAATTACGCCAATCTTACTAATAGCATAAAACAAATATACTGCTTCTGGTGTATTAGGCATCGAGATTGTAACAGTATCACCTGGTTTAACGCCTAATCCAATTAATGCCCTAGCAGTTCTATCTATATTTTCAAAAAGCTCACGAAAAGTTATTTTTTTACCATAATAACTTAAAGCAATATTGTTCAAATTTCCTTTATTACACTCGTATAAGTAATCATACACCCTCATGGCTGGCATTTTTCGTGACATTTGATTTTCTGTATAATATTTTAACCAAGGTTTATCAATCGATGGAATACCAGTGGACGGACCCAAAATCGTTCCATTTGCAATATTTCTAAGATATAAATCTCTATCCAATTCCTGTTCTTCCTGTAACCCACTTAATTTTTCTTTTAAATTTAATAGTTCTTCTTTAGTCATATTCATCCTCCATTTTGCACACAAACTTCGGTATATCCTCAATATAATGTACTAACACCTATAATTTTACAGGATTTTATTACAATTACAAGTAAATAATCTAAATTTATTAATAAAACTCTACTATTATTAATCCTCTAATACATTATCTTAATGTAACAACACCATTTTCTACATTTATTTCTATATCCGACTTTAATATATCATTATATTTTCTATTATGAGAGATACTTATTATTGTTCCTGGATAATTATTAATTAATTCATACACTATATCTAAACCGTCTTTATCTAAATGATTAGTAACCTCATCAAAGACTAAAACATTTATTTTATCCAAAACTAATTTTATAATATTTACTCTAGTTCTTTCTCCTGGAGATAAACTACTATAAACTCTATTTCTATCTTCATATTCAAAGCCCATTTTATCAAATAAAGTAAAAATTTGTCCATAATCTTTCTTACTTACATCTTTAGTAACATAAGAAAGTAATGAACCACTATCATTAACTTCCAAGGTATTCTGAGATATATAGCCAATATTAACGTCATTTCCTAGTTTAACAGAACCACTTATCGGTTTTATTTGTCCTAGAATAGTTTTTATAAAAGTAGTTTTACCACTACCATTACCCCCACAAACCTTAACTTTTGAACCAAATGGAATCTTCAAATTAATCATTGGTGTTTTAAATAAATCATAACCACATATTAAATCTACTATTACAATATCTTTATTTCCTCTAGAGCTATCAAAATTAAATAATAGTTTGATAGGCACTTTTTCTTCAAAATTAGGAATTTCTAAATTTTTAAGTTCTTTTGTTAATTTCACTAAATTACTTGCATTAGTTTTTTCCTTAGCATAATTATTAGCAATTTTGTCATTGTCATTATGAGCCTTACTGCATAAGCCTTTATTACTCCAGCCCTTAGCTTGTTCTATCTTAAGTTTCAAATTTTCCTTTTGCTCATTTAAAATTTCATATTTTTCTTTTTGTTTTTCATATTCTTGACTTTTTATCAGTAAATAATCATTATATTTTAAATTATACTTGCAAATACTACCATTTTTTAGTTCAAATATTTTATTTACAACATTATTTAAAAACGTTTCGTCATGGGATACTATAATCATTTGTTTAGACAGATTTATTAAATAATTTTCTAACCATTCTATCGCTTTAATATCTAAATTATTAGTCGGTTCATCTAATAGAAGAACATCAGGGTTAATCATAAGTACAGTTGCTAATGAAACTTTCATCTTCTCGCCACCAGATAAATGACCTATAAAAACATCTATACTTTTTTGTAAAGATAATCCATATATTATCTTTTGTAGTTTATCATCAAATATATAACCTTCTATTGCTAAAAATTCATTTAAAGTTTGATTATATTCATTAATATTACTTTCATCAAGATTAGATTGTAAATAATTAAGCCTATTTTCAAGCTTATCATAACCAGTTATTTGTTTAATATATTTTTCAATAGTATAATCATTATAAACAGAAGAAATCTCCTGTTTTAAATAACCAATTTTTGCATTTTCTAAATCTAATACACCAGAGTCTGGTAATACTTCCCCACTTATTATTTTTAATAAAGTAGATTTTCCACTTCCATTAGCGCCAACAAGACCAACTTTATCATTTCTATTAAGATTAAATGAAATATTATCTCCATTAATCTGCATTTTTATATTTTTTATCTTCATAATATCACACCTCATATAAATTAGCGTACATCATATAAAGTTATAAACTAAAATCGTCTTTCTACTATCTTTTTCTACAATAATGATACAATTATTGTTAATATTCTTCAAGAACTCTCATCAATATATTTAACAAAAGTTTCTTCATCAACAACTGCAGCTATTTTAACTAATTTTAAGAAAAACACAAGTACTTAGCCTAAACTTAATAAATGGTATGTTTAACTTATGATAATGTCTTAATGGTTATCTTTTGAAAATGTCTCATTTTCATTTATAATATGTCACCGAGG
>CAKOSN010000049.1 GCA_934102255.1 uncultured Bacilli bacterium
CATCTAGCCTCATATTCCGATACTTTAGGAAACTGAGCCATAAATTCTTCTAAAACCGTATTATTTTCATCCAGCATTGCCAGACTCTGATCAAAATAACCAACATTAACATTATTACCTACGGTTATATTTCCCTGTATTTTAGGAACTAGCCCTACTATCGTTTTTAAAATAGTGGATTTTCCTAACCCATTCGGCCCAATTATCCCAATTTTATCCCCGCGTCTTACATATAAATTTAAATTATATAAAACTTTATCATAACCTACTCCTAGATTATCCAAGATAAATACTTCTCTACTCGGCATAACTATATTATCAATATTAGTTTTAAAGGTAATAGCCTCTATCTTATTAGGTCTTTCTAATATATCCATTTTTTCTAATTGATGAAGTCTGGACATCGCTAACCTCGCCTTAGAAGGTTTACATCTAAAGCGTTCATAAATTCTGGTTAATCGGGCTATCTCTTTTTGTTGAAACTCATAGTCTTTTAAGGCTTTTTCATAATTTAACTGTTTTTGAGACTCATAATAGTCATAATTACCACTATATTTAGTTAAAGCCCCATAACTTATATCATAAATGGTATCCACGATATTATTAATAAACATTCTATCATGGGATACTACTACTATGGCTTTTTTATAGTTTTTTAAATATTCTTCTAACCACTCCACAGTATCTATGTCTAAATGATTAGTAGGTTCATCTAAAAGTAAGATATCTGGTTTATTAAGTAACATCTTTATAAAAGCAATCTTAGTCTTTTGACCACCCGAAAATTCTTTTAAATACTTATTCTTATCACTATCATTAAAGCCAAATTTTTTAATTAGTACTTCATACTCTTTTTTATAGCTATAGCCCCCATTATTTTTAAATTTTTCTTCTAATGCAGTATATTCTAGAACTAACTTTATATCATCACGAGCATTCATTTCCTTAATTAAATATTCCAGTCTATCTTCCATCTTAATAATATCTAAAAAAGGTTTTCTTACTTCTTCTAACATCGTATTATCATCATTTAATTCAATTTGTTTTAAATAACCGATGCTAGGATTACCTTGTTTAATTACTTGAAAAGAAGTATCATCTATACCTTCTTCTAACAATGAATTATCAACAATACTTCGTAAAAGCGTTGTTTTACCAGCGCCATTCTTCCCTACTATGCCAATATGACTTTTTTCATTTATTTCTAAATTAATACTTTCTAATATTGTTTCTCCATTAATACTAACAGCACCGTTTTTTATTACATATTTCATTTTTTACACATCCAGTCATTAATAATGATTATAACAAATTATTAAAATTTTTAATAGAATTATGCTAAAATAGCGTTAGGTGGTACTTATGAAAAAAATATTTACTGACGAAGATACTATAGCCCTAATTAATCATATTATAAGCAATTTTAGCTTTTATAGTAATTCTTATCTTTTAGTTAATAACTTAGACTTTCTAGGCTACCAAGCTGATAAATTTTTTAATATTTTTTTAGATTATGACAAAACTTATCATGATGCTAGAAAAAAAGGATTAACTAAAATTGATAAAAATAGTCCTTATATTCAAATTTCTATTGAAGAGATGTACAATTTAACGCAAGAATTTCTTGACTTTTATCATATTAACGTTAAAGTTTCTGACTTAGTTAAGAATGAAAAAATTATTATCAATAATATTAAAGAAAAATTAGAAAAGAACGAAATAACTACTCAAGAATATAATAACTTACGTTTTAATGCGCATAGTAATAAAGGAATAATCAATTTTAATTATTGTGGCGATATTATTGATGCCACAGTGCTTTTACATGAAATAACTCATTTGCGTAATGAACCTTCTGACCTTCAAACTCATAGAACAGAGATTAATGATTTTATAACTGAAAGTATAGCCTATGCAGAAGAATTTATCTTTTTAGATTTTCTAAGAACTAAGGGATATGAAAGCGATTATAATAATCATTTATGTGATATTTTTTATAACTCTTTAGTCCTTTGTGATAGAGTCTATTATGTTAATAGAGTATTATATACTTTTAAAGAGAAAGGCAGTGTTTCTAAAGATAATTATACAAGTATTTTTAAAAATTCTAAAAACTATGAAACTGCAATTAAAGAGCTTTATAAACTAATTGTAAGTAAAAAAACATATATCAGCCTTATTTGGACATTCTTAGGATATATTAGTGGTCTATATCTCTATATTATGTACTTAGAAAATCATGAATACTTTAAAATTATAGAAGAATTAAATACTGCTATTACAAACGATAAATGTACATGGCAAGATATTTTTAAGATACTAAAAGTTAATAAACCAGATGAATTATTTAAAGTAATGTTTGAAAAAATAGATTATTTTGTTAAAAATGAAACAACTAAATTAAATGGTACAAATAATAATCAAAACTAAGAAAGGCAAAATATGATACTAGAAAAATATAAAAATGTATATGATAGATTTATTAATAAATATGAAGAAATTCATGTAAATCCTTGGCATCATATTAGTAAAGAAGAATTAAATAAAATATATCAAAGTTTAATAACTTCCATGGATATTAATGATAAATATTCATTTATTTATTTCATGAGTTATATAATTAAAATGCTAAACGGTACTAGAGATGCTCATACTAAATTAAGACTAGAAAGTCCTTTTAATTTTTTGCCTGTTTATTTTCGTATATTTGAAAACACTGTCATTTGTATTTCTCCATCAGACCTTAAAAATGCTAAATTAGAAAGTATTAATGATATTCCTATAGAAACTATTATTAAAGAAATCGATAACGTTATTTCTTACGGCACAGAGGGCAAAAGAGTTTATGAAACCGAAAAAGCTTTATTTAATACCGCTATTTTATATAGTCTTCCTTCTTTAAGAAATAGTAATAAATTAAGTTATAAAATGACGCTTAATGGAAAAACAATTATAAAAACTTATAAACAAAATGAAAACATTTCAGAAGAAGAAAAATTTCCTTTTGCAAGTTATTGCTATCAAGATAATGCTACTTACAGTTTTAAAGATAATTGCCTCATCTATATTCATAAATCGATTCAAAATCAATTTAAGGATAAAATTAAAAATGCTATTGATTGCTTAAGACAAATGAACTTAAATGATATTGATACTATTATTGTTGATTTACGAGGAAATTTTGGTGGGAATGCAGGTTTAAACAAATATCTAATAGATTTCTTAAAAGAAAATTCTGATAAAAGATTATTTGTATTAACCGACTACAGAGTATTTTCAGGTGGACGCTATGCTTTAAGAGATTTAATTAATCTAGGAGCTACTACCATTGGTGATGAAATATCTACACCTATCAACTGTTACGGTAATTGTTTTGTAGAAAATATTGATGACCAATGGTTATTTACTATCTCTGAACACTACTATCATCCGATGTTAAATGTCAGTTTCAAATCGAAAAGTGAATATCAAAACGGTATAACTCCTGAAATTGCTCAAGATTATATATTTAAACCCGATATTTATGTTAAAGAAAGCTTACAAGATTTTCTTAATAATAATGACCCAGTCTTAGAAAAGGCTTTAGAACTTGCTAAAGAAAAAAGAAAAGTAACCAAATTATAAGTTTGAACTTTTCTTTTTTTATAAAATAAACACACTAAAATTTGCACTTATTAACATCATTATCGATTTATATTTCCTATATTTTAACTATCTAAATATTTTTTCTATCCATTTTAAATATACATATATCAAATTACTACTCTTACTAGCGAATAACAATTTTCTAGCATTATCAACATCATCAGTAATAATATTATCAACGTTTAAATCAAGCATTTTATTAATACTATCTCTAGCATTAACTGTCCAAGCATAAACTTCTTTACCCTCATTATGTAGTTTTTTTACTAATTCTTTATTTATAGAAGAAGCCTCAATACTAAAATTATCTGCTTTATCTAATTTAGAAATATCGCCATAAGCTAGACTCATAATGTACCCCGTTGGAATTTTATCATTAACTTTTTTTATTTCCTCTAAAATACTATATTTTCCTGAAGTCAGAACAACTCTATCTTCCATATGATATTTTTTTATTAATTCTATCGTCTTTTCTACTAAAGTTTCATCATCTACATATGGCTTTAATTCAATATTAAAACTTATACTATTAAGAATCCCCCATTTGAAAACATCGCTTAATAAAGGTATTCTTGTTTCACCAACATTGTTATAATTCTTGCCAACATCTATTTGCTGCAATTCTTTATAAGTCAAATCATAGATGTTTTTATCGACACCAGATACTCTTTTTAAATTAGCATCATGACTTACAACAACTTCTTTATCTTTTGTCAGTTGAATATCTAACTCTATCCAATCAGCATTTTTATCTAAGGCCGAAGCAAAGGCTAAAATGGTATTTTCTGGATAATTTAAACTATCACCACGATGCGCTGTAATTTCTGTATTCTTAATATATTCTATATTAAAGTTATATCTATTAGTCGTAATTCCATATGTAAAAACACTACCAGCTATAACGACTATAATTGCTAAAGATACTTTAAAATGTTGCCACCTCTTTGTCGTTATCACAACTTTTTTTCTTTTATTAAAATTAATATGCTTTATACTTTCACCATTCTTTTCTTTATGACGGTAAAACATTATACTCATAACAGCATAACTTAAAGGCATTGATAAAGAAGCAAAGATTATTAATGACAAAGCTAAAAAGATACCAATAATTGATATAAAAACACTACCTATTATCATAACTTTACTAAGTAATTTATATATCAAATATATTAAAACTAAACCAATTAGCATAAAAGCAATATACAAAGCATATACAATTCCTTGAGTTGCCACTAATTTAATTAAATCTTTTATTCTACTATTTTTACTTAATTTTATACTTCTTTTTCTCGCTTCTTTAAAATCACAGTTTTCTAAAACATAGTAAAAACTGGCATACAACCATCTTAATAGAAGAATTGTTAATAAGCCAAAGCAACTCCAGAATATAATCATAAATAGTAAATTATTATTAATGTAATCCATAATGAAATCTGGTATATTTATTGAAGAAATAAATCCAGAAGCAATTCCTATATTTAAAAAAGGAATAAGAAACAATATCATAAAAGCTAGGGCGATATTTTTAAACTTAAAAACTTCAATCGATTTTTTTAAAGATATGGATAATACTTCCTTTATATCTACTTTTTTCTCTTGATAAGAAGCATCAAGTATGATTATTATTGTGCTTAAATCAAGAAAAGTATACACCATCATAAATAATACAAGTAAGATTAACATGATTATTACGATTGGATTACTAGCAAAACTAAATAAATTTTCAAAAGTTAAATATTCATATCCAGTAACTTTCATGATTATATTAAAAAGATTTAAAAAAAGCGGTGCAAAGATAAGAAAACTAGTAACTTTAAAAACAGTTTGAAAAGTAACCAATTCTTGAAAATTGTAAAATAACATATTTTTTATTTTATTTATCATAAACTTTCCTCATAAGACTTCTTAAAGTATATCATCAAGTTGAAAAAAATAACACTACTTAAGTGCTATTTTTAATTTAATTACGCAGTTTATTTTACCAATTTCTTTATTCTTGAATTAGCATAAACTAAATCACTATCTTGATTATAATCGTTAAAATAATAAAAGCTAAAGCCATCGTACGCTGGAACTTTCATAATTTTAGAATAAGTTCTCTCATTTTCCTTTGTCCAATCATTAGGAACTTCAACATCTTCATGACTTTTTCCTTTCTCATAAAAATACGATATATCAGCATATACTTTACTATCTACCATTCTGGCTTTCATAAATTCAGTAAACGAATCTTCATCAATTTTGTAGTAGCCAACATTATCATCATAATAGTAAGTTTTAAATAAATCTTTCAATTCATCAAGAGAAACATCTTCCAAATCAGCAAATACCTCTTTTTTATTACCATCACGGTCTTCTAATATTAAAGTATCAGTTCTCTTACTTCCGATTGGGCCGATATACTTAATAGCCATTATATATCTCGTAATAGGATTTTTACTAGAGATTACTGTATCTTTTTTTTCACCAGTAACAATCATATCGCTGTCTTTAGTTTCTCTTAATTGAATATAATTGCCATTTGATAAGACTCCAGTTCCTATTATCTCACGAAATAATTGTAGTCTTGTAACAACAAAATCACCATTTTCGTCAACTGTGTAACAACATCCTTTAAGAACATTATTAAAATTTGCTTGATTAACATCAAATTTGTAACTACCATATGTAGCATCATAGTTAATGTAAGCCTTTTTTAAAACACCATATTTTGCCATATTGTTACCATCATCTTTAGTAGCAAAAGTAACTTGATGATTAATTGCCTTATCATCAAGACCTAAACTCAATTCGATACATGTAATTGGACATTTCTTTTCACTATGATTTAAACTTTCGCATTTAGACACAAGAAGTTCACCGCCTAATACTACGCCGCACATTGTAAATGCTAAATATCTTTTTATTTTTTCTTTATCTATTTTAATATTCATACAAAATTTCTCCTTTAAAACTTAATTCTTATTCTTTAATGTTAGGCTGCGATGTTCAACAACCTTTTGACCATCTTTCACTGCAATTTTACCATCGTCAGAAAAATAACCAACAGTTGCATCTTTATAGAATCCTTTTTTTGGAGCAGTATAATATATAGATTCTTCATAAGTTGCTTTTTGTATAATTTCACTACTTGCAGCTTCTTCAATAATAGAACCCATATATAAATCATTATTGTTGTCCAAAACAATTTTTTTAACTGAGCCATCCTTATAAGACACAATTATATCAGTACCAACTTTTTTCTGGTCAATAGGTTCTAAACTTTTACAAATACTTCCAACCAAAGAGTATCCATTAGGAGCAACAAAAGTTATTTCTGAACCATCACGATATTCTTGAGCCATTTTATAATCATATATATCTACAATAATATCTCCATAGTAAGCATCATCAACATTTTCTGCCTTTTTAATTTCGTCAAGACGATGTTGCATCCCTAATGTAACACCTTCTTCGTTTACACGCAAAGCATTTAATACTTTACTTTTAAAGCAATCATGATAAGTATGATTTGTATTACCACAATTTATATTTATCCCAGAACCAGCAATCAATGCACACCAAACAATAGTAACTGCAGCACATTTCTTAATTTTATCATTATTAATTTTTATATTCATAATCATTATCTTTCTTTGCTCAAAATATACTAACACATTTAAAAAGTTATATCAATATTTCACAGCTAAAAAAGTTTCAAAAAAAATAACACTATTTAAGTGCTATTAATCATTTTCCTTTTTTAAAGTAAGAACACGTTGCTTTGATAACATTCGACCATCTTTTTTGACCAGCAATCCACCATCGGTATAAAAACCAGACAATCCATCTTCATAAGTTACTTCCTTTGCCTCAGTGTAATACACTGTTTCTCTATAAGTAGCTTTTGTTACTAGTTCCTTATCTTGAGGATTAAAACTACCAGACCACCAATAGTCATTATTAGAATCCAAGGCTATTTTTCTGACATGACCATCTTTATACTCTATAACTATACCAGTACCGACGTTTTCTTGTTCAATAGGTTCTATACTTCTACACCATGTTCCTTCTAAGCAATATCCGGCAGGAGCTACAAAAGTTATATCAGAACCATCACGATATTCCTCTGGAGCCTTACGGTCATATTTATCTATTAATATATCCCCATAATAAGCATTTTCAGCATCTTCATCTTTTTTTATTTCATCAAGGCGATGTTGCATTCCTAAAGCAATACCATCTTCATTTGAGCCAAAAACATTTAATATTTTACTTTTGGCACAATCATGATAATCATGATCTGTAATTTCACAACTGTGATTTATATCAGAAATACCAGCACTAACTATCATAGCTCCACTAATAATAGCAAAAGCAGCATATTTCTTTATCTTATCTTTATCAATTTTAATATTCATATTAATACCCTTTCTTTATTAAAATAAAATCTATCTTAATTTTTTATGAAACAATAACCAATCAATTTACATTATCTGCTAGTTCTAACAACTTTTTGTAATTTAAAATTACGTTCTTGTTCAGGAACTTCTGTTTTTTCAAACACTAAATATTCTACTTCACCATCACTGTAATTAGTAGTAATACCATATTCGCCACCAAAATATCCATTTTCATTTTCATAAACTTCTTTAACATCTTCAGTACCGTCTTGATAAGTTTTAACAAATGTTTCTGGATAAATAATTTTGCCATAACTTGAACTAACTATTAATCTTTCCTCTTCATCATCAGATTGTTGATTAAATTTTTCACTATAAAAGTCTTCAGATAACTTAGCACTTTGATGCTTAGCGCCTAATGGCTCAACATATCCATCAAGATTCTTACCAGGTAACATATTAAGTACCTTAGTTATTGGACATAATTCCTTAGTATGGTCTGTTTTCTTACAACCAATTACAAGTCCTACTGGTGTTCCTATTACAGCTGTTAAGACAACTCCAGCTGTAAATCTTTTAATATTTTCTTTATTAATTTTCATTCCTTCATATCCCCCTTTAGGTAATTGCTATTATACACTTTAATTTTTTAAAAGCAAGAAAAATCTATTTTGAAAAATCAAGTGTTACTAACTCATTACTAGTACCATCTTTAAAATAAGTAGTAATTCCATAAAGACCTCTAAATCGCTCACCTATTTTAACCTTTTTTTCACAAGTTCCGTCATCTTTTAAAGTAAATCCTTCTGGTGCTTCATAATATAAATGACCGGTTTCATCGCAATTTACTAAAGCCTCCGTTGTATAAACATTATAAATTGGTTCAATAATCTCTCCATATTCTATCTTATCTATTAAAACATTTTCCTCTTGATAAGCGATTGTCATATTTTTTAT
>CAKOSN010000050.1 GCA_934102255.1 uncultured Bacilli bacterium
TTATTAAGAAGAGGTTATACTGTTTATGTTGGAAAGACTAAAGATTTAGAGGTTGATTTTGTTGCTAAGAATAGAGAGGGATTAAAGTATTATCAAGTGGCACTTAGTGTAAGGGATGATAAAGTCTTAGAAAGAGAATTAAAATCATTACAAAAGACAGGAGATTTTTATCCTAAAATATTGCTTACAATGGATATGGATTTAGAAGCCGATTATAACGGGATAAAGAAGATAAATGTAGTTGATTGGTTATTAGGTAAAGAGTAATAAAGATAATATAGTCATATTGTGGTTACAGTATGGCTTTTTTAGCTATTGACAAATCAGTATATAAATATTAGATTATCTATATAATTTTAAAAGGAGTTTATATAGATGTTTAAGCATTATAAAAAATTAAATACTTATTTAAATGATATTTGTGTTTATTTAGAAAAATATCACCCTTATCTTGTACAATATATAAAAGAGTTGGTAATATTAAATAATAATATTTATTCTATTATAAAAGATAAGGATTATACTGTTGATACTGATGATCAAGAAACAGATTATCTTACTTTTTTAGAAGTGTATGAGATGGCACGAAATATAATAGGTAATATTGATAGTAGTTATATAAATGCTTATGATCAAATATTAAATAATGGGGAATTGGAATTTGGATATAATAAGGAATTTTCAGATTCTTCGGTAACAATTACGAGGACGAATCGGGAGATTAAAAGAATAATAAATATTGATAGAAGTTTTGATTATAATGAAGTAAGGACATTAGTTCATGAATTTATCCATTATACAGCCGGTCATTTTTTCAATAATAATAGATTCTTTTTATCAGAGTTTTTGGCTATATATTTTGAAATGATAGCAGTTAAAAAATTAGAAGATGATAATAAATTAGTAGATTATTATTTTCGCTTAAAAACATTAAGAAAAAGTGGTAATAGATTTTATTGATATGGGATTGTTCTTTTTGCTTATATAAGTTTTGGAAATATAAACGAAGATACTTATAAAGATGTTTGCAGGGTATTTAAAAGTTTTAATCAGGAAAGTTTTAATAAACATTGTAGTTATGTTTATAAGGTTTTAAAGAATATTGAAAATGAATCTAAGTATAAATTTACCGATGATTATGAATTAAGATGCAAAATGGCGGCAGCAAAATTTATGACTGGTGATTATTTATATATTGTTGGAGTAATACTTGCTATTTATGCTCATCAATATTGTGATAATAATGCTATTTTATATTTAAATAGTCATCTTAGTTCTTTTGATAATATGAATATAGAAGAGGTTTTGAATTATATAGGAATAGATATACATAATGAAGAATTTATGAAAGAGTTAGAAGCCGTATTGAATACTTATATTAATGATTGTAATCAAAAGGTTAAGATATTAAAAAGAATTTAATATTCATTTAATAATTTATTATATAATAATATTTAGTGAGGCATAGCATGAATATATTAATTATTGAAGATGAAGAAACGTTAGCCGATGTTATAAGGGTTAGTTTAGAAAATAATAACTATCAAGTAGAAATAGAAGGTAATGGCGAAGAAGGATATTATAAAGCTTTAAATGATACTTATGATTTAATAATATTAGATGTTATGTTACCAGATATGGATGGTTTTACGATTTTAAAGAAATTAAGAGAAGATAAAATAAATACAAAGATTATTATGTTAACGGCTAAATCAACTTTAGATGATAAATTAGAAGGTTTAGAAAACGGTGCAAATGATTATATAACTAAGCCTTTTCATATAGAAGAATTAATAGCCAGAGTTAATATTCAACTAAAAGGTAGTAGTAGTAAAACTAATAAAGATATATTATCTTATAAAGATATAGAGTTAAATTTAAAGACTTCTTATTTAAGTTGTATAAATAATAATAATAAAGTATTACTAGTTAATAAAGAATTACTATTATTAGAATATTTAATAGTTAATAAAGACTTAATATTATCTAAAGATCAAATATATAATAAGATATGGGGATTAGATAGTGAAATAGAATCTAATAATTTAGAAGTATATTTATCCTTTATTAGAAAGAAATTAAAAGCTATAGATTCTAAAGTAAATATTAAATCTTTAAGAAATATGGGATATAAGTTGGAGTATAAGGATGAATAATTTAAAAAAGAAGGTATTTACTTTAATATTTGGTATCTTAAGTATTAGTATATTAGGGTTTATTATAGTATTTAATGTAGGTAAGTATTTAGAATATAATAAGATTATTAGTAATAGTTTAAGAAACCTTTCAAATAATGAAGAGGATAAGAACAGATTAAATAAAGATAATGGTTTTAAAGATAATAATATAAGATATATGGATAAAGTTATATATACTTTACTTTTAAATAATGATAATAGTATTAAAGAAGTTATTAATTTATCTAATAATAGTATAGATATAGATAGTATAAAATCATTAGGACAATCTATATTAAATAATAATAATATTAAAAAAGAATATATAGGTAATATTTATTTTAATAAATATAGTTATATTTATAGTAATAGTAAATATTTAATTATTATAGATAATAGTAGTATTCAAAATGGTTTATATAATTATTTATTAATATCTTTAAGTTTATTTATTTTATTAGAAGTAATAGTTTATTTAATTAGTATGATATTAACTAGTTGGATTATTAAACCAGTAATAAATAGTTTTGAAAAACAAAAAGAGTTTATAGCAGATGCTTCGCATGAGTTAAAGACTCCTTTATCGGTTATTATGGCTAGTAGTGAGGCTTTAGAAGATAATCTTAATGAGGTTAAATGGTTAAATAATATTAAAAGCGAGGCTAATAGAATGAATATATTAATAAAGAATTTATTAGAGTTAGCCTCTTTTGAAAAGAAAGAAACTTATATATTAAAGGAAGATGATTTATCTAAAGTAGTTTATCTGGCAGTATTAACATTTGATGCTAAAGCATATGAGAGTGATATAAAGTTAGAAAGTAAGATAGATAGTAATATTAAGTTTAATTTTGATACTTATTCAATAAATGAGTTAGTAGAGATTTTACTTGATAATGCTTTAAAACATGCGGATAAAAAAAGTACAATTGTTGTTAGTTTAAAGGAACAAGGTAATAATATAATACTTAGTGTTACTGATACAGGGGATATAATTCCTAAAGGGGAAGAAGAAAAGATATTTGAAAGGTTTTACCGGTTAGATAAATCTAGAAGTAGGAAAGAAAATAGATATGGTTTAGGACTTGCTATTGCTAAAAATATCGTAATTAATCATAATGGTAAAATATCGGCAGAAAGTGTTGGTAAGGTTACAACTTTTAAAGTTCTATTTAGAAAGTAGGACTTTTTTAATATTTATAAAAATAGTGGTATTATAATGACCACTTCTGGTTATAATATATATATTTTTTATTATTTTCATAGAGTTGAAAACTCTATGAAAGCGAAAATACGGGTGGTTATTCTTATCTTATAATATAAATATAGCATAAAAACATGGTAATTACTATAGTTTTTAAACTTGTTTATAGTCAATTTTCTAGTCAAAAATTTATGTAAAGTTGCCAGGGTTTATAAGCATTTGCAGGCGTCAATTAAATTTTTCTTAAATTTCTATTGTGGTCAAATTCATGGTCAAATGGCCTTTTAGACAAGCATTCACCTAGGGTTTTCATAGAGTTTTCAACTCTATGAAAATGTAAAATAAATGTAAAGACATAATTCGACAATATATATTAATATTCTTATCTATAATAATTCTAGAAGGATGTGAGATTTATTTAGATGAAAAAATTTAATAGAGAAAAGGCTTTAAGAAAAATAGAATTTCAAAGAAAATGGCGAAGATATTCTAGATATGTTTATATTGCGATGCCATGTGTATTATGTGGCATTTTAGGCTTATATTTAGCTTATTCTAAATTCTTTGTTACGCAAGAAAATGATGTGGTCCAGACAAAAGTTGGGGATTTTGTATATGGTGATGTTATTATCAATAACTATGTTAACGGCCAGTATACGGTAGAGGCACCTGCTAGAGGTACTGGTTATAAAGTGGATAAAATTGTCTGTGATAATGACGCTGTTGGTGAATGGAGCGGTAAAGATTGGGGACCAATAATATCTAATGTAACCAGAAGAAGTAAATGTAATATTTATTTTGTCAATATTGTTGATAATGTAAATATTGGTAATGTTGCTGTTCCACTAGATTATTATGATAAATGTCCAACAGTAAATGCAGATGGCACCGTAACGGTTACTGAAGTCGAAAGTGAATATGGTTATTTATGTAAAGCTAAAGATGCTTATGGTGATTCATATTATTATAGGGGTAATGTAACTAATAACTATGTAAAATTTGCTGGATTCTATTGGCGTATAATTCGTATTAATGGCGATGGGACGGTAAGAGTTATATATGATGGCACAAGTGCTCATACAAATGGAGAGTCAAGTGAAGATAGGCAAATTGGCAAAAGTGCTTTTAATAGTAGTTATAACGACAATGCGTATGTCGGCTATATGTATGGTAAAACGGGCGCATCAACTTATGCGGCGACCCATGCCAATACCAATAATTCAACAATAAAGATTTATCTTGATACATGGTATGAAAATAATATTAAAGGAACATCTAATGAACAATATATTGCTGATAATATTTTTTGCAATGATCGGAGTTTTGCCTCAAATAATAGTGGTATAGGCGCTGGAAAGAGTGAAACTTATTATCGTTGGTATAATTTTGCAGACAGTACTAATAACAATAAGATGATGTTAACATGTCCGCAAAAGAATGACGCGTTTACAGTAAATGATACTAGTAAAGGTAATGGTGCTTTAACTTATGGAGTAGGACTTGTAACAACCGATGAAGTTGTTTTAGCAGGAGGTTGGAATTTAGAAAATTCAAAATATTATCTGTATTCAGGACAGAATTATTGGACAATGTCCCCTTATTACTTCAATGGCAGCAATGCTAATGAGTACCTTGTGCGCTCGAGTGGTTTCGCGAATTTTAACAGCCGTGTTTACGGCAGTATTGGTGCCCGTCCAGTTTTTAATCTGAAGTCTGAAGTACTGTTACAAGGTACAGGGACGGCATTTGACCCTTATCATCTTGCCTCATAGAAGCAAAATTAATATTGCTTGTGCGATGGTTTCATGACTCAATGAATCATCATTTGGCTGTGGCGAAAATCTTTATATGATATAAGAAAGTTAGTAATATTATATAAAGTTGGTATGTCCTATAAACTATTGTTTGTTATTTTAGGCATGTCGCCTAACAACTTTAACGGCAACAACGCTAATGAGCGCAATGTGAATTCGAATGGTAACGCAGATGGCAACAACAATGCGAATAACAGCAATGGGGGTCCGTCCAGATTCCTACTAGGATAGATAAAATCTATGACACTCAAAAAATGGCTAAGGCTTTTTATTGTAAGAAGTAGTTTTATGAAACTAGGAGAAAATAACTATTTATGTCTTTAAAACAGAATAAAGACGTTACCGAACTTTTATAAAATAATCTAAAATTAGATTGGAAACAAGGATAAACCAGTGGTAATTAACCAGAAAATATAGCATAGATACTTTTAGACATGATTTGAAAGTTAGATACCATGTTGGTGGTATTTAGGATTATGCGAAAGCATAATTCTAAATACTAATAAATTAATAGGAGAAATATTTATTATGAAAATATTTAAAGATAAAAAAAGAAAGATTATAATAACTACTTTAGTTAGTACTTTTGTAGTTACAGGACTTATTATTACTTATTATAATTCTATTCCAAAAGAAGAACCATTAATTGGGGCTTATATAGATGGAATTTATTCAGAGACTTTACCATCAAAAGGTAGTGGTTATAAAGTAGAAAAAATAGTATGTGATAATAATAAGAACGCTAGTTGGGACTATGATAAATGGGGAATAAAGCTTTCTAACTGGGGGACAAGAAGTAGGTGCAATATTTATTTCAATAGCTTAGAAAGTTTTACGCTTGCTAATAAAACATTTTATTTAGATGAAATGCAAAGATGTCCAACGATGAATAGTGATGGCACAGTAACGGTAACTGGTATGGAATATACTTCTGGTTATTTATGTAAGGCTAAAGATGCTTACGGTGATTCATATTATTATCGTGGTAATGTAACTAATAACTATGTAAAATTTGCTGAATTTTATTGGCGTATTATTCGCATTAATGGCGATGGCACGGTAAGAGTTATATATGATGGAACGAGTGCTCATATCAATGGTGAGTCAAGTGAAGATAGAAGAATTGGAATTAGCGCCTTTAATATTAGTGATAATGACAATGCGTATTTCGGATATATGTATGGTAAAACGGGTGCATCAACCTATGCAGAGACCCATGCTAATACCAATAATTCAGCAATAAAGACTTATCTTGATACATGGTATGAAAATAATATTAAAGGAACAACAAATGAGCAATATGTTAAAGATAATTTATTTTGTAACGATCGCTCTATGAGTAGTAGTACACCAAACGGCTATAGCAATAAAGGTTATGGTGTTGAAAAAACGGCTTATCGTTGGAGTTATTTTGCAAATAGTTCTTATAACAATAAAATGATGTTAACTTGTTCGCAAAAGAATGATGCGTTTACAGTAAATGATACTAGTAAAGGTAATGGTGCTTTAACTTATGGTGTAGGACTTGTAACAACTGATGAAGTTGTTTTGGCAGGAGGTTGGAGTTCAGAAAATTTAAAATATTATCTATATTCTGGAAAAAATTATTGGACAATGTCGCCTATTTACTTTGATGGCAGTGTTGCTCTTGAGCGCCGTGTGGGTTGGGAAGGCGGCACATCTGGCGGCAGTGGTGTACGTAGTACCTGGGGTGCCCGCCCAGTTTTAAATTTAAGCTCTGATGTCTTAAAAAATGGCAATGGGACGGCATCTGACCCATATCACGCTTAAGCATTTAGAATAATTAATGCGAGGCAGAGAGGTCGCCAAATGAATCATCATATGGCGATGCAACTTATTTGGTAGAAGAAGTATCTTCTATCTTTTTTTTAGTTGATTTTTAGAAGAAAAGATATTACTATAAGGGTGGAATGAAGGGAAATGTTATACGAAAGTATTAATGTTTAAAGTAGGAATAAATGGATTAAAGAATAAGATATGGAGAGTAATGGAAGTTACTGATAAGATGACTATAGGAGATTTAGCCTATAGTATACTAGCTAGTTTTAATTCGTTAGCATATCATTTATATAGTATTGCTTATAAAGATAGAAAATATAAGAGCTATGTAGATAATGATTTAACATTTGATGATGAAATGGTATTAGAAGCTAGTCAAAGTATATTAAGGGATATGGGATTAAATGATAATGATACCATGGAAATGGAATATGACATTGGATCTACGACAACATTTAAAATAAAGTATTTAGGTTTTAGAGAGTTAGAAGAAAATGATAAGACTTATTATCCAAGTATAATAGATGGTGCGGGTAATGGAATGTTAGATGATGTAAGTGATTCTTGGCTAGAAGATATGGTTAAAGATACTGATAAGTTAGGTTATTCTAAATATCCTTATAGTATGGGATATGAAACTAATAAAATGTATGATTATAGAGAGTTTGACTTAAAAAAGAATAATATAATGGTTAAAAAAACTTATCCTTTAATAAAAAAGGGATATGAAAATATAGAATAATATTAATAAAAGAAGTCTTAAAAGTTCCAAATGCCAAGTTGCCCTTTGGCATAAATTGGTTCTTTTAAGACTTCTATTACTTCTAATTGCCAAGCAAAGCGTCCTACTTCATAACGACCAGAATTATATTCTTCTTTATTTTTCTTAACTTCATTAATAAAATTTTCATCCATATAAATACAATCCTTTAATAGACATTTACATATAATATGTTTAGGATTTTCTTGAGATTTAAGATAGGTACTTGCAATACTTACATTACTAGCTTTACTTCTTGCTTTAGCAGCATGAATATATATTTCCCCACGATAATTAGTTTTCCAACTTCTAGTTTCATATATTTTTACTTTATCTTTAATTAAAGTAGCAAAAGGTTCTCTTATAGTTAATACTTTCATAAATAGTTCTCCTAATTAAATTATAACAAATTATATAGTATTAATTAATATAAAAATAATAAACAAATAAGAAAATATATGTTAATATAAATTAGTCCAAAGGAAGGACTATATATGAAAGAATTAGATATAAATAAAGAATATAATAATGGTGGGAGTTTATATCTAGAAGATGGTTATTTATATAAGGTTTATAATGAAATAAGTTAT
>CAKOSN010000051.1 GCA_934102255.1 uncultured Bacilli bacterium
AAGCACATACAGCTCACGTATATGCTTAAACGCAAATAAATAATTTTATTTAGGACATTTTCAAAAGTTATTGACAGCTTTTTTAATTAAAAACTAGGTCTAAACAGGAAAAAACCTGAATAATAGCTTTAACAAAATTACAAATAATTAGTAAAAGCTATGAACTTTTTTATCATTTAATAAATTATTTTTTATGCTTTTGCTGGTGCAAATTAATATCACGATAAGAAATATCTATATAATCGGTATAATATAACTCTTCTAATTCAGAATAAGGCAAAGTACCGGTTAAAACTCGTAAACATCTAGCTAAAATAATATCAACGCCGGTGCTAGTAAACCCACAATACTTAGCAATTTCTTGACTAGTTAAGGGTTCTTTACCACTTAAATCATAATATTTTTTTAAAATATCAGCATGTCGAGGAAATAAATATTTATCAATTATTTTAACTAAGTCTTCCTGATTTCTATAGTTATTATCACCTAATTTTAAGTCATAAACTGGTATTTCTACATCATTAAGTGAAATGTTTTGGCATAAAGCAGCTATGGTCTTTAGAATCTCATAATCAATATTCAAATTTTTTGCTAAGACAGATAAATCTAACTTCTCCGTATTACCAGACTGTACCATTTCTAAATATTTCATATATTTATAGACAATAAAATAATAACTGCTAATAATATTAGCCGAAGTAAAATGTAGGCTTATTTCTTTAGTTACACTCTTAAAAATGTAAAAATAAAATTTATTAGGAATATAACCTTCTTCATACCTTTTTACGCCTTCGACAAACCCTAATAAAGCAGCACTTACTAAATCATCAATAGGCATTTTTTCTAAAGAATATTTAAAAGCAATAGAAAGGATAAAGGGATAGTAATATTTAGTAAGAATAGTTAAGGCTCTTTTATCACCTTTTTTAGCTAAAAATATTAAATTTTGTAAATCAGATGTTGCTATTTTAGAATATTCTAAGTCTTTTAATTTAGCATAATCATTACTTGCAACTGTATCAAATTTACTGACGATTTTTTCTAATTCTTGATATTTTTCTTCTTCCATATTATCTAGTCCCCCTTTGTTTGTTTGCATATTTTAGCAAAATTCTTGTTAGATGTCAAAAATTTTGTTATGATATTAACGTAGAAAATAGAAAGGACTCAGTTAGTTTTGATATCTTATACATTAGTTAAAATATTATTAAATAATACTAAATAAAGTGATATTAAAAATTAATTGATAAAAATGTGATTTAAATGAATGAAAAAATATTCCGTGAATATGATATTCGTGGTGTCTATCCGATAGAAATAGATGAAAAAACGGCTTATATCATTGGCAAAAGTTACGGCTCTATCTTACAAGAAAAATATAATAAACATATTTGCACAGTTGGGTATGATAATCGTTTATCTTCCCCTAGCCTTCATAAATCAATGGTACAAGGTCTTATTGATACAGGACTAGATATTATTGACTTAGGACTTGTAACAACCCCAATGTTATATTTTGCCTCAATTAAATGCAATACCCTAGGTATTATGATAACAGCATCGCATAATCCAAAGGATGATAATGGCTTTAAGTTTAGCTTTGATAAATTTGGCAATGCTCGTGGTAAACAAATATATGATTTTAGAGATTTTACTTTAAAAGATGAATTCTTAAAAGGCAGTGGTCATATTTATAATTTAGATATCTTACCTTATTATAAGAGTCTATTTAAAGATAATATCTTTATGGGGGATAAAAAATTAAAAATTGTCTTAGACCCAGGAAATGGTACTACGGCTAATTTTGCTGTTGATATTTATAAACAGTTTAATAATTTAGATATTACGGTAATTAATGGTAAAAGCGACGGAACTTTTCCTAATCACCACCCTGACCCAGCTGTTCCTGAAAATTTAAAACAATTACAAGAAAAAGTTTTAGAAATTGGTGCAGATGCTGGAATTGCTTTTGACGGAGACGGCGACCGTGTTGGTTTTGTTGATGATTCTTGTAATATTGTACCCGCTGATAAATTTTTATGTATTTTAATGCGTTATTATTTACCAAATTATCAAGATAAGAGAGTTTTATATGATGTTAAATGCTCTAAAATAATTAATGATACCGCTAAAAAATTAGGGATTAAAGATATTATGTTCCGTACGGGAGCATCTTATACGAGAAGTGAAGTTGTAAAGGAGCATATTCCGTTTGGCGGTGAATACTCAGGACACATTATCTTTAATGACCGTTTTAAAGGATTTGACTCAGGTATCTATGCCGGACTTCGTATGTTAGAAGTTTTATCTAATAGTAATAAACCTTTATCACACCAACTTGATGATATTACTAAGTATTATAATACACCTGAAATTAAGATACCAACTCCTGATGAAATTAAATTTCAAGTAATTGATAAAGTTATAGAGTATGCTAAAAATAAAAATTATAACTGTCTTACTATTGACGGACTTAGAGTTAATAATGATACATCTTGGGCTTTAGTACGTGCTAGTAACACAGGACCAAATATTACTTTAAGATTTGAAGCAACAACAGAAGAAGAATTAGATAATTTAAAAGATGAGTTTACTAAATTAGTAGAAGAATATAAAAAGGACTTAAGTGCAAATTAAGTCTTTTTACTTGGGATTTTTTAATTTTAAATCTCCTACTTTAAGAAGTAAGAAACAATTTTAATTATATTTTTAAAGGGTTAATATCAATATCTAAATTAATATTACGATTACTAGTATACATTTCATCTATATATTTTAAAACAGGAAATAGATTCTTATCACGAGTATATTTAATAATTACTTGATAACGGTATAAGTTACTAATTTTACCAATACTTGCCATATTAGGACCGTATACTTTAGTAGTTTCATTAACATTCTTATTAATATAATTAAAGACATTATTACTTTCTTTAACAACTAAATCAACATCACGCCCCGTAATTAAAATATTTATTAAGAAACAGTAAGGTGGATATAAAGTATTTTTACGAAAATTCATCTCGTATTTATAGAATCCTTTATAATCATTATTTTTAACAAAATTAATGTAAGGATTATCAGGGTTAAAGGTTTGAATAATTACTTCGCCGTTACTAGTTTTCCTCCCTGCTCGTCCGGATACTTGACTTAATAGTTGGTAAGTAACTTCACCACTACGAAAATCAGGAATATTTAGACTGGTATCGGCATTAATAATACCAACCAATGTTACTTTAGGAAAATCTAGGCCTTTACTTATCATTTGAGTCCCAACCATAATATCATACTTACCACTGGCAAAATCATTAATAAGGTTAGCATAAGAACCTTTTTTAGCTGTTGTATCAACATCCATGCGACTAATTCTAACATTAGAGAACATTTTTTTCAGTTCTAATTCAAGTTTTTCAGTTCCTAAGCCCATAAAATTTAGAGAATAGCCGCCACAACTTGGGCAGGTATCACTTTTTATTTTAGTATAACCACAGTAATGGCAACGTAAACTATTCGCACTCTTATGATAAGTCAAAGTTATATCGCAATGGGGACATTTATAGACAAAGCCACAGGCCGAACAAGTAACAGTAGTTGAATGACCTCTTCTATTTAAAAGAAGCATTATTTGTTCGCCACTATTTAGTCTTTCTTTTATTTTAGTTTCTAGTGGTCTACTAATAATTGGATGACGATTTTTTATTTCTTCTTTCATATCAACTAATGAAATATTAGGTAAGATAGCTTCACCAATTCTTTTAGTAAGTTTAAGAAGTTTATAATTACCATTTACGGCTTGCAGCATATCTTCAATTAATGGAGTGGCACTACCTAAAACTACTGGACAATTATTATATTTACCACGCCATTTAGCAATATCTATAGCATTATATTTAGGAGTATTTTCTTGTTTATAAGTACTACTATGTTCTTCATCTAAAATAATTAAGCCAATGTTTTTTAAAGGGGTGAAGATAGCACTTCTAGTACCAACGACAATATTTACTTCACCATTATAAATCTTTTGATATTCATCGTATTTTTCGCCATTAGAAAGACCACTGTGAAATATAGCTACTCTAGAACCAAATCTTTTATAAATACGTTCTATCATCTGAGTAGTCAAAGATATTTCAGGGACTAAAAGAAGCGAGGATTTACCATTATTGCTAACTTTTTCAATTAAATTCATATAGACTTCGGTTTTACCAGAACCTGTTATACCGTATAAAAGATAAACGAGATAATTATTTATATCAACACTGGAAACGGCAGCAGCCTGCTCTTCTGACATACTAGGTTTTACTTCTAATTTAGTATTATCATAGTTAAGACGATAGACTTTTCTTTTTACTTCTTTAACTAAATCTTTATTTACTAAAGTTTTAATAGTACTACTATTTTCTTTATTTTTTTCAATATAGCTACCATTTAACAGATTAGTTAGTATTTCTATTTGTTTAGGATATTTAATATCTTTTAAATAATTTTCTATTTCTAAAGGACTTTTATTTAATTCTATATATGTTTTATATTTACTATAATCATGATTTTTTTCTATTTTTAAACTACTAGGTAGCATAGTATTAAAAGCACTTATTAGACTACATAAAGTTATAGATTTTAAATATTTACCTAACTGTAATAGTTCATTATTTAAGATAAAGTTTTCTAAAACTATACTATCTATTTCTTTTAAAGGATAAGTACTAGTAAAGTCATTATATATTTTTAAAACAAAACCATTTATTATTTTTTTATTAAAAGGGACTCTTACTTGCATGCCTACTTTTATTTTATTTTCTAAAGTTTTAGGTATTAAGTAAGTGAAGGTTTTATCGATAGTTTTATTATTATATTCTATTAATATTTCTGCGTACATGTTGTTCCTTTCTTAGTTAATACCTATTTTTATGTTATTTAGTAATACTTCCCAACCCACCACTTTCTTAGCAGTGCTTCTTAAAGATTAGTAAGTAGTATCTTTATAAATTTAGTTAATTTTCTTTTATTAAAGATTCGATTTCTTTAATAGGAAGACCAGTAAATTCAGATATCTTATTATTATCTAAACCAGCTTTAATAAGATTTTTAGCAATATCTACTTTTGCTTCCCTTGAACCTTGTTCACGAGCTTCAGCTAATTCAGTATTGCGAATCAACTCCTTATAGTTTTCTTCTTTATCAAAGAGTCTAATATATTTTCCATCACTTGATAATTCTTTCGCACGACTAACTAATTTTTCTGTATCCTTTTTCCCCATAAGTTCATTTGACTCCTTATATTCTATTAATATTTCTGCGTACACGTTGTTTCTTTCTTAGTTAATACCTATTTTTATGTTATTTAGTAATACTTCCCACCTGCCACTCCTTTAGTAGTGTTTCTTAAAGATTAGTAAGTAGTATCTTTATAAATTTAGTTAATTTTCTTTTATTAAAGATTCGATTTCTTTAATAGGAAGACCAGTAAATTCAGATATCTTATTATTATCTAAACCAGCTTTAATAAGATTTTTAGCAATGTCCATAGCTTTATTTTTAGAACCTTGTTCAAAGCCTTGCTTAACGCCTTCTTCACGAGCTTCAGCTAATTCAGTATTGCGAATTAACTCCTTATAGTTTTCTTCTTTATCAAAGAGTCTAATATATTCTCCATCGCTTGATAATTCTCTCGCACGGCTAACTAATTTTTCTGTATCTTTTTTCCCCATAAGTTCATTTGACTCCTTATCCAATTCAAGTAAACTTGTAGTCATAAACATTCTACTGATTATGGCTACCTGTTCTTCTTGTTTATTGGCATAATTATAACTCATATCCTTAGCTTTTGCCATATTTACTTCAAATATTTTGGTACTATCATCATAGATTCTGCCGTTTTTGTAACGCATGGTAATCATTTCTACTAAATCATTTTCAACATTAGTAAAAGCATTAAAATCTATAAGAATCGTGTCGTACTTTTTTACGTATTTATCATTATCAATAGAAATACCACCACCAGCTACTTTATAAGCGTAGAAGACATTACGCCAAGGCATTTTCGTTGATGAATTCATTTCAACAATGTATTTATCGGTATTTTTTTCATCTTTAAAATAATCAGCAATGATATCACTTTTACTCCTAGTATCTTTAGCAGATGTTTGCTTTAATTCGTTTGGCAATAATCTAACCTTACCTTTAACATCATTTATATCCACATTACCAAATATAGCGATGATATGTTCAAGCAGTGGCATTGCTTCTTTAGAAATAAACATTTGTTGAAACATAACATCCCAAGTCATAGGTAAGACAAAATCTTTACCTTTATTTTCCTCTAGAGTTTTTTGAATTGCTTCTTTGCTTTTCATTAATCATCGCTTCCTTTTCTATATTGTTTTTGGCAAAATAAGTCATAAATTCACCTCCGTTTCTTGTAAGAGTATTATTTACCCTCCTAATTATATATATTGGTAGCGGAAGTCTAATTTCCTTCAAAAATTTACTTTTTTTGCTAAAAAATGGCAAATTTTTAATAACTTTTGACGATTAACGCAAAAAAAACGCACAAATGTACGCTTTATGTCAACTTTATTCATCTATACTTACTAGTGTTATTCTGGCATAACCATTGCTTTTTTTAGAACAATTACTAGTTGGCGTTTCTTCGCTACAAATAGTGGATATAGTTTTAATGTTTTCTTCTGATGACTCCTCACAATTATAACAATACATGACTTTATTCTTTAAAAGTGGATTTCCAATATAACTTGAACCTCCTGTTCCAAATTTGCTATCATCACAAATACCACCGTAATATCCACCTCCGCCTCCGCCACATCCTTCTGTTAAAGCAGCCGTTTTAATGGTTTCACCAAGTCCAAAAGCATATCCATAAGATTGATTTATTTTATTACTTAAGTTTGAAAAAGCTGAATAGCCACCAGCATGTCCAAGTCCTTTGAAAGTTGTCGTAAATCCACTTATACCGCCACCACCACCGGATACCATTAAAATTTGTTCTTTATGATTTTCTAAAGATGATAGTAAACCAGAAGAAAGTGCAATATGAGTTGCACCACCGCCACCGCTTCCAGCAGCACATGTATATTTTCCTGCTGAGTAATATCCACCAGCTTGTCCCGTACCGCCACCATTATACCCACCGTTGCCCGGTTTAGTAGTTGTATTTTCATTATTTATATAATTTTCACCGTCTTCGCCTTGACCTCCAATGTTAATAAACATTATTTGGTTCGACTGGATTTTAATAAAGCCAGAAGAATATCCACCTGTTCCAGCCGTTCGACCGTTAATTTTTCCACCTTGCGCTCCCCATGTTTCTAATTTATATGTTCCAGATATAGGTGCTGTAAAAGTTTGTTCACTACCTGTATAATCAAAATT
>CAKOSN010000052.1 GCA_934102255.1 uncultured Bacilli bacterium
CAAAAAAAAATAAGAAAGGGAATACCTTTCTTAAAAAGTGTGAGTTTATTGTTTATATGTTATCTTAATTGTATAGGGTTTATATATGAATTATCATAATTACATTATGATTTCTTGTATCTACCATTAACTTTATATATATCGTTAATGTCCACAAGCGTTTGATTTGGCTAATTCTTAACCTATCTTTATATCTTTTTGTAAGATATATTGTTTATATAATAATTAAATTTTTTACATCTTTTAATTACCTTTTCTTCTTTCTAAACTATCATTCTTCCTTTCACAATTACATGGTACCAATTAATTATGAAAAATATGTGATAGAAAAGTGAAAGTTATTTTTTTATTATTTTTTTATTTGAAAATAGAAAGTTGTACCTTTATCTTTAACACTACTTACACCATACTTGAAATTATGCTGCTCTAAAATATTTTTTACTATTGACAATCCTAATCCGGTACCAACTACATTTCTTTTATGGTTCTTTTCTTTTTTATAATAACGGTTCCAAATATTAGGAAGGTCTTTTTCATCAATACCTTTACCAGTATCAATTATTTCTACTTTACAATCTTTAGAACTTTCAGTAATTCTTATTGTAACGGTTAAATCATCGCCCGTATAGTTAATAGCATTATTAATTAAGTTATAAATAACTTGACTAATTCTTTTTTTATCGGCTTTAACAATGATACTTTCTGGACTTTCTAGGATTAAATTATAATTTTCAGTTTCTTTTATAATTTGATATCTTTTTAAAATATCACTAATTAGTTCGACTATATCAAAACTTTCAATATTTAAGGTTTCTTGATTATTTTGAAGTTTACTAAGCTCTAATATATCATTTACTAAAATGTTTAAGCGGTCTGTTTCATCAATAATAACATTTAAATTTTCTTTAGTTTTTTCTTTATTATCTAAAGTTATATCCCTAATCATTTCAGCATAAGCTTTTATCATAGTTAATGGAGTCTTTAAGTCATGTGAAACATTGGCCATTAAATCACGACGATACTCATCAGTTTTAGAAACTTCTTGTTCCAAATAATTAAGAGTGTTAGCTAGTTCATCAATTTCTCTAATACCAGTTGTTGTAAATTGAACATTATAGTTACCTTCTGCTAACTTTTTAGCATTCTTAGTCATATCGCTTATTGGTTTAGCAATTCTTCGTGATAAAAACATGGCAATAACTATGGAAAATAAAATAGCTAGAAGGGTTACATAAATTAATTGATTTTTTATTAATGATGTAGTAGTACCAATATCTTCTAATGAAGTAAATAGAAAGATATAACCATTACCTTTTTTAATCCCATATAAAAGAGAAACACTATTGTTTATAGGATTTAATATTTTTTCAAAAGATGTTTCTTCGCCTGATTGCTTAAACTTAATTAATTCTTTATCTATTATTTTATTACGACCTAAAAGACAAGAGGAAATCTTATTATTATAGTAATATTGGTTACCATAATAATCCATGTATTCTAAGCAAATGTTATTATCTAGAGTTATATCATCCATGGATTCTATAATGTTATTACCGTCAATATTCATTATTTGCTCTACTAGTTCATTCATATAGTTTATTTGATATTTTTCATAGTAAATCTTAAAGAAGACAATCTGAACTAACCATAGTAAAAGTAAAATAGAAATAGAGAATACAATTAAATATTCCAGAGTTTTAAAATGAAGGGAGTTTCTTAGTTTCCCAGTTTTAATTTTGGTATTCAAATTTATATCCTATTGCTCTAACCGTAACAATAAATTTACGATATTTGCCAAGACTATTACGTAGAGTTTTAATGTGAGTGTCTATCGTACGGTCATCCCCAAAAAAGTCATAACCCCAAATATTAGTCAATAGTTGCTCTCTGGATAAAGCAATGTTTTTATTGGTAACTAAATATTTTAATAAGTCATATTCTTTAGGTGTTAAATTAACTTTTTTATCATCTACCCTTACTTCATGAGCTAAGTCATTAATAGTTAGGCCTTCAAATTTATAAGTATAACTATCGGTAGTATTTCTTTTTAAGATAGCTTTAACACGCGCTACTAGTTCTTTAGGGCTAAATGGCTTAGTAACATAATCATCAATTCCTAAATCGAAGCCAATTAGTTTATCGTACTCTTCGCTACGAGCGGAAAGCATAATAAAGGGAATGTCTTTTGTTTTTTTAATTTCTTTACAAGCTTGATAACCGTCCATTTTAGGCATCATTATATCCATAATTATTAAATTATAATCAGTATTTTTAGCTTTAGCTATGGCTTCTTGTCCATCGCCTGCTTCGTCTACTTGGTAATTTTCCATTACTAAATATTCTCTTATAACATTTCTAATTAGTTCTTCATCATCTACTACTAAAATTTTCATAGATATCACATCCTTACTTTTTTAATACTAATCTAAAGGTTTATTTTTTATTAATTATTTACTATTTTTTTGGTTATTTATGTATTATCTTAAAACCGTAAAGATATACTTTTTTAGTTGATAATACAATTCTTTATTTTAAAATACAATCTTTTTATTTGGCAATATCATTTTTTATTTAATAATATATTGCAAGTACTTTTTAGAATTATAGCAAATTTTTAAATAAATGATTTAAGTCTTAAAGTTTGACTTCTTAAACCGTAGTTATTTTATTATAAATTTGTGAAGAATAAATGAAAAAAAGAACTTTAGAAGTTGGCGACATTATGATAAATATCAGTAACATCATCAATATCATCTAAAAGATTATAAAGTCTTTCAAATAACATTTTATCTTCTTCATTAAGTTCTAC
Source organism: uncultured Bacilli bacterium (assembly GCA_934102255.1). Classification (GTDB taxonomy): domain Bacteria; phylum Bacillota_I; class Bacilli_A; order RF39; family UBA660; genus CAG-605. The sequence continues at coordinate 2,810 of CAKOSN010000052.1, forward strand.
TTCTTCTTTAGCATACCAGCCAATTTCATCTAATTCATAATCAACGTTTGGAATAATACTTTCTACTACGTCTTTTAATTTATGTTGGTCTGTTGGATTCACAGAGATTGTCATGACTCCGTCTTCAAAAGTTTCTTCGATTGGTTCAATTCCAGCATCTAGAAGCGACATTAATATATCTTCTTCAGAATCACAACAGAAGGAAATTACATTTAAATAATCATAGTTATAAGACACTGAGTTATTTACTCCTAAGCTTTTATGAACTTTATTAAATGCTGCTCTTACTTCACCAACGGTACGATTAACATTATCAGTTAATGTTTTAATAATTAGAGTTGAGGCTCCAGGTCCAAATCCTTCATACATAACTGTTTGGTAATCTTCTTGACCAGCACCCTTAGCTTTATCAATAGCTCTCTTGATAATATCATTAGGTACTTCTTGTTTTTTAGCTTTTTCTACTAAACGTTTTAATTTAATGTTTGTATCAATATCTGGATTACCTTTGGCCGCTAAGTATAGTTCTTTAGCAAAGTTTGTATAAATTTTACCACGAGCTGCTCCAGTTTTTTGAATACTTGCTTTTCTTACTTCATAGGCTCTTCCCATAAAAAATATTCTCCTTTTCTTTTTTTGTACTTTTCTTATTATATTATAGCCCTAAAAAATACGCAACTTTTTTAGAAAGTTAAAAATAAGATTTTTAGTTTTATAATCTCTTAAAAAATTATTTTGAATATATCTTAATTCAAATCCTAAATTATAAATATGGTATGGATTTATTTTAAAATAGTTCATAGCATATTCAACAGATTTTACAATCGCTTCTTTATCAGTTTTCACTTTAAAAAAGTTTTTAATTCTGGACATATAACGCTTGGATATTTTCCTAGTTATAAATTTAATTAAAAAATTAGGTGTTTTTGTAAATGTATATTTATAGCCGTCATACTTTTTTAATACTCTTAATGTGTCATAATAGCCTAATAATATATTTTCTCTAATCTTTTCCTGATTTAGTTCTAAAATATTACAGATATTTCTTGAAGGACGTATAGTTATAACTTTACTATTCTTTTTAGCAACATTACGATTATGACCAATGCCATTTATTCTTATTTCATAAATAGTATTATAGCCCTTATCTATTAGCATTTTAATTGGACAATTATCATAAAAACCTCCATCTATATAAATACTATCATCTATCATTGGCGAAAGTTTAAATATTGGTAGTGAACAACTGGCAATTAAATAGTCAACTAACTTTTCTTTTGGTATATCTTTTTTCTCAATGTATATTGGTTCAAAGTCATGAAGTCTTACGGTTACTAAGCCAAAATCCTTTTTACTTTTATATAATTTTTCTTTATCTATAAGTGTATCTGCTAATTTTCTTAATTTATCTGTTGATAAACCTTTTTGTTTTACGGCATTTAAAAGAGTAGAATTTAATCCTTGTAAAGCTTTTATAATTTTTTGTTTGCCATTTATATAATCGGCAAATTCTTGGTTGATGTCTAATAATTTTTCTGGCTCAATAGTCTGCCAAAGTTTTAATAGTTCTTTGTACTGGCCACTTGCTAGCAAACAGGCATTAAAGGAACCAATGGATGTTCCTACAAAACCGCTTACATGAATGTGGCATTTTTTAAAAGCGTAGTATGCTCCAATTTGGTAACTACCTTTTAAACCGCCACCTTCAAGTGCTAAACCAATTTTTTTCAAATTAATTACCTTGGTTTGTTATTTTTCCTGTTGTTAATGCAATCTTTCCACTAAATGAACCATTTAAAAGACTTGCTTGATCATTATCAGTATAACTTAGCCATACTCTAAATATGTATTGGTGAGTATCTTGTGGGGCGATTGTTATGGCTGTAGATGTCAAAGTATAATCTTTTCCCGTAACTGCATTAGCAAAATTACCTGTTGCTACTTGTTCTTCACCGCTATCGGTTTTTCTTGCAAGTTCCCATTTAAAATCATTAGACACAAAGTTATCAGATATTGTAAAATCAGTTAAATATAAGGTATAAGTTGTAGATATAGTTGATGTTGACTTTGAAGTAATAGCAAATGATGTATAAGGTGCACTTGTTTGACGGTCAGAATCATTTATCAACATCATTTTAGCTTCATTAATATATTGACTAGTTAAAAATTCAATATCAAGATTAGCATTGGATATGGTTGTATCATTTATCTGGTCAGCCACAGTTATTCTTGCTAAATAATAGGCTCTTGATGCTGAAAAAGTTACTGTTATAATTATCAATGTAATCGAAATATATAAAATAACATGTTTCACTGTATCATTCGTATTCATAAAGACCTCCGTACTATAATAAGTATATCTTAAATAACTAATATTTACAATATGCAATTTTTAAGTTTTACAAAATTAATTAGTATAATTCTTCGCTTGGATTGGCATTTAAATCTAAGTCAGCAAACTCATTTTTTAAATAAAGTGGATAAGCTGCGGCACCAATCATAGCAGCATTATCAGTACAATAAAGTAATTTTGGAACTGAAATATTAGCATTATATTTTTCAGCTAACTTAGTTACTTCTTGACGAATATATTGGTTTGCTGATACACCACCCGCAATAATTATATTTTTGATGTTTGTTTGCTTAATTGCAAGTTCTAATTTTCGAACTAATTGGTCAGTTGCCACTGTTTGAAATGAACAAGCAAGATCTTCTTTATTGATTTCTTTATTGCGTTGTGTTTCATTATGCACTAAGTTTATAATGCTTGACTTTAGGCCACTAAAGCTCATATTAAGACTTTCATCATTCATTGGAATAGGCAGTTTATAACTTGGCTTACCATTTAAGGCCATTTTTTCAACATTTGGTCCGCCTGGATATTTAAGTCCCAATACTCTTGCTACTTTATCATAAGCTTCGCCAATAGCATCGTCTAATGTACCACCTAAAACCTTAAATTTATAATCATCTTCCATATAGACAATGTCAGTATGACCACCGCTAATTATAAGAGCTAAAAGCGGAAATTTCATATCATTTTCCAAGTTATTAGCGTAAATATGACCAGCTAAGTGATTAACTGCAATTAATGGTTTATTATATAGTAATGCTAAAGTTTTAGCAGCTTCTACACCTACTAATAAGCTTCCCATTAATCCTGGACCATAAGTTACGGCAATAGCATCCATATCTTCTATTTTCATATTAGCTTTTTTTAAAGTTTCATCTAATACAATAGTTATATTTTCAGCATGCATGCGTGATGCAATTTCAGGAACTACGCCACCATAATTTTCATGAGTTGAAATTTGAGTATTAATGACGATTGAAATTACATCTTTACCATTTTTTACAATAGCCATACTAGTTTCATCGCAACTAGATTCGATTGCTAATATATATACGTCTTTCATTCGTTTATCTCCTTTACCATAAAGAAAGCATCTTCATTATTGTAATATTTTTTGATTTTTCTAATGATTTTAAAATTTAAATGTTGATAAAATTTTATAGCATTTAAGTTGCTTTCTCTAACTTCTAAATTTATTTTTATTAAATTATTATCTTTAATTGCATAATTAATTAGATTTGTTCCTATCCCTTGGTTACAATAATTTTTATTAGTTATTATATCTACTATATCTGCTTCGTCAAAGCTAATAGTAAGATGAAGAAATCCAACAACATTATTATTAACAACATATACATATATTATTTGGTTATTATCATTAATAATGTTGTTCAATTTATAAAGCTGTGCATAATTTTGATTAAGAATTGTACCCAATTTGTAAATATCTTCAAAATCTTTAGGAAGCATTTTTCTTATCATTCAAAGCCTCGATAGATTTTATATATAAAGGATTAGCATTATAGCAATCAGTTAGTTTTAAGTATTTATAATTTAATATCTTTTCATAATCAATATTATCAACAGTTAGTTCATTATTTAGTAATTCTTTAGATTTTACGTAAGTAATGGGACTTACCATTTCATCATCATGAAACGAAGCTTTATAGTAACCATTATTTTCCTTAACGGCAAATGTATTTTCTCCAATATTATCTAGCGCTGATAGTTCTAAGTAACTTATTGTATAAATTGGAATATTTAAACAGTAAGCCATTACTTTTGCTATTGTTATAGCTATTCTAATTCCCGTAAAAGAACCAGGACCATTACAAACAATTATTTTATTAATCTTTTGATAGTTAATATCTAGTTCTTGTAATAATTTTTTTAGTAATGGAAGAACATTTTTACTAGTTTTATCACAATTTTCAATCTTAGCTGTTTTTAAAATTTTCTCATCTTTATAAACAACTATTTGTACATCTTTAAAATGTGTATCTATAAATAAAGCATACATAATTAAACGCCTCTTTCCTTTGGATATTATAACATTATTAAAAAAAATATGCACTAAAAAGCATATTCTACATATATATAATTTTTGATATTATCAAAAATTAACGCAAAAAAAAAATAGGCAACTTCCTATCTTCGCATTCACTATTGTCGGCGTTTAAGTGCTTAACTTCTCTGTTCGGGATG
>CAKOSN010000053.1 GCA_934102255.1 uncultured Bacilli bacterium
ATGTTATAATATTAACCGAATGGTGGTGGTACTTTGCCAAAGGTAAATAAAAAAGATATTATTCAAGTGAAAATTACTGGAATACAGAAATATGGGGCTTTTGCTTCTTTATCTGATGATGATTATAAGGGATTAATTCATATTTCGGAGATATCTTATGGATATGTTAAAGATGTTCATGATTTTGTAAGTGTTGGGGATAATATTTATGCTGAAGTGATTCAAGTTGATGATTATGATAAGAAAATAAAACTTAGTATTAAGGATATTGATTATAAAAAGAGTGGAGTTAAGTTAAAGAGAATGTCTGAGACTAAGAGTGGTTTTCAACCTTTAGAGGATCATTTAGAGGGATGGATTAATCAAAAAATTAAAGATATTACTAATGAATTTTAAATTTTGATAAGTTATAAATTACATCATTTCTTAAAGATAAGGGGTGATGTTTTTATGTGTGTTAAGAAAAAGAAATATTAGGTTAAGTGATGATTATTTAAAAATAGTTTTTATAAAATAGGAATAAAGAAGAAGTTATTTTTTTATGTTTAAAATACTTATTTATTCTTTTTGCTATGAAATATATTTTTTATAATAATTTTTTATTATTGTATTTTAAATCTAATAATTTGAAAATATATTTATCTAGAAAAAATATAGTAAAATTAATAAATAAATGTTATAATACTATCCACAAAAAGGAGAAAAGACTATGATAAAAGAGAAAAAGATCAATGATATTACATTAATATATGATACAGTTAAAAATAAAAATATTGAAGAAATTGAAAATACTATAAAATTAAATCCAACACTTTTAAATAGTTATCAAGGAAAAAATTTATCTTTAGTTCATATTGATAAAGAAAATACAATTTTTATTGAAGATTTTGATGTTTTCTTTCAAGAACAAATAAAATCACTATTAAATAATAAGTACTTTATGTCAGTTGTAAAAAAGGGAGAGGTACTTTTTAAATTATATATTGCTTTAATAAATAAAGAAGAAAGTTTATTGAATAATGATAGTATTTTTACTTATATTGCAACAAGGTATTATATGGAAAACAAAGACTGGAATACTTTTTTTCAGTTTTTAAAAACGCATGATAATAAATTAGAATTGGAAAATTGGTTAAAAGATAAAAGTAGATTTTCTACTTATAATCATTATTTAAAAATAATTACAAATAGTTTAAATCAACAGGATTTTATTTTTTTTGATAATTTTGAAGAAATTTTTTCTAAAGTATTAATTGATCTTGCTAAAATAAATAATAAAGAGGATTTGCCTTTAAAGAAGAAGGATGAGGCAGAGAAAATTTTTCTTGACTTTTTAAATAGGATAGGGGCTCCACAAAGTTGGTGTGATTTATATATTCAATTAAAAGAAAATCATGGAATGACAAAGGATAGTGATAAAGTTTCATGCTGTTACTTGGATATGCAGGATAATCAGGTTAAAATTAATGTTAATAGTGATGGATTTATTGATGGTTTTATTACTTTAGTTCATGAGTTTTCTCACTATGTATCTATGTCTTATAAATATACATTAGGTAAAGAAGATTGTTTAAAGGGAATTGCAGAATTTCCGGTATCTTTTTTGAAAAATTAGCTGCAAAATACTTAATAGAAATTGGTTATCCTAAATCAATTGTAGAAAGTATTGCTAGTTTTAGAAATCAAAATAATTTCTTAATTGTTATGCCATTTTATAATATTTTCGTTGATATTCAAAAATATAATAATGGAGAGGTAATTACGTTAGAAAATAAAGTAGAAGAGCAAAAAAGGAGATTAAATATTGAAACGAGTATTGAAGAAAAACTTACTAATTACACTACTGATAATCAAGAAATAGTTAAATTAATAGAATATCTTCAAAATAAAAAATTTAACTATGAGGAAATAGTAAAAAAGAATATTGATGAAGATGTTAAACTTTTATATCAGAAGGGGAATACGATTATAGAAATTTATCAATATTTAATTGGAAATCATATAGCAGATATTTTATTAGAACAAGACTTAGAAATAATACTACCTAAAATGTTTAATATAACTACTCATTTGGAATACTTTACACTCTCTCAAGTATTAAAGTACTTAGGAATTGAGAATATGTGGAAGGCAACTCAAAATGAAGAGGTGAAAAGAAGAAAAAGGTCTTAATTAGTTTTATTTCTAATTAAGACTTTTTCTAAGTTATTGATGAATAAATACATAATATAGGAAAGAACCATTAAAATAATAATTCCTTTTTTATATTACAAAACTGTAAGGTAAGATCTACCTTATTCGTGGTATAATAATTTATAAGAAATGTGGTGAAATATATGAAGAAAGTTATGATTATTGAAGATGATAATGCAATATGTAACGAGTTATCAGAACTTTTAGAAAATAATAATTATAAACCTATCATTTTAAGAAACTTTAAAAATTCTTTAAATGAAATATTTAAATCTTCACCAGATTTAATATTACTAGATATAAACATACCTTATATAAATGGTGAAATATTACTACAAGATCTAAGAAAAACATCTAATATTCCTGTAATAATGGTAACTAGTAGAAATTCTGAAATTGATGAGGCATTATCTATTTCTTATGGAGCAGATGATTATATAACTAAACCATATAATCCTAATATACTTCTTCTAAGAATTGGGGCAGTATTAAAAAGAACAAATGCAAAATCAAATGTTCTTTCATATAAAGATTTAAAAATAAATGTTCAAAAAGGAATTATAAAAAAAGAAGATACAGAAATTATTTTAACTAAAAATGAGATGATAATATTTTGCTTTTTACTTAATCATCAAAATAAAATTGTTACTAGAGATGAACTTATGACAGATTTATGGAACAATGATGAGTTTATTAATGATAATGCTCTAACTGTAAATATAAGTAGATTAAGAGCAAAATTAAAAAGTGTTGGCTATGAAGATGCAATAGATACTAGAAAAGGAATGGGTTATATTTTATTATGAAATTTGGTAGATATTTAAAAGATAAACTTTATGCACTTCTTCTATCACTAATTAGTATTGGTATCATATTACTTATATTCTTTGCTTTCAAAATTGATAATGGTGTAATAATTGCCACAATATTTGTATTAATCATTTGGAGTTTATCGCTTTTATTAATTGATTATTTAAGAAAGAAAAAATTTTATACAGAATTAATTTCTAATATTGAGGCATTAGATAAAGGTTATTTAGTATTAGAAACTCTTGATAAACCAGTATTTTATGAAGGCAAATTATTGTATCAAGCACTCTATGAAATTAATAAATCAATGAGTGAAAATGTTAATAGAATAGAAGAACAATGGGATGACTTTAAAAACTATATAGAAATGTGGATCCATGAAGTAAAAATTCCATTAGCAACTTTAATATTGATTAGTAATAATCATAAAGATAAATTTGATAAAAAGACAAAATCACAATTAAAACGATTAGAGGATTATGTAGAGCAAGTATTATATTATGCAAGAAGTGAGAATGCAGAAAAAGATTATTTGATAAAAGATACAGAATTATCAAAAGTAATAAAAAATGTAGGTCTTAAAAACATGGTTGACCTACTAGAAAATAAAGTTGATTATAATGTTGAAAACGTTAATGTTAAAGTCTTAACCGATTCTAAATGGTTAGAATTTATATTAGGTCAAATTATTAATAATTGTATTAAATATAAAAGAGATATTAATAATTCTTACATCAAAATATCTGTAAGAGATGAAAAATATAAAACTACACTTATAATTGAAGATAATGGCATAGGAATAAAAGCTTCTGATTTAAAGCAAGTATTTGATAAGTCCTTTACAGGAGAAAATGGAAGGAATACAAGTAAATCAACTGGTATGGGATTATTTATTGCTAAAAATATGTGTAGTAAACTAGGGCATAAAATAAATATTGAATCAAAAGAAAATGAATATACACGAGTATATATAACATTTGCAAAAGACAAATATTACGAAGTTTTAAAGTAATATTACAAAATTGTAATGTTCTGTAATATTGAACGAACGACAAAATAATATTTTTAATTTATTATTATTTATGGAAGGAGAAATTATATGGAAAATATTTTAAAAGTTGACAAAATTGAAAAATACTATGGTAGTCGTTCATCTTTAACAAAGGCGATTGATAATTTATCATTTGAAGTTGATAAAGGCGAATTTGTTGCTATCATGGGAGCATCTGGATCAGGTAAAACTACTCTTTTAAATGTTATTTCTACTATTGATAGAGTAACATCTGGGCATATTTATGTTGGTGGTGAAGATATAACAAAATTAAAAGGAAACCAACTTAATAAATTTAGAAGAGAAGAATTGGGATTTATCTTTCAGGATTTTAACTTGTTAGATACTTTAACTGCCTATGAAAATATTGCACTTGCTCTATCTATTCAAAATGCTAATGCATCAGAAATTGAAGAAAAGATAAAGAAAGTTGCTGATGAATTAGATATTAAAGATATCTTAAAGAAATATCCTTATCAAATGAGTGGAGGACAAAAACAAAGAGTTGCATCTGCTAGAGCAATTATTACAGATCCAAAGTTAATACTTGCAGATGAGCCAACAGGAGCATTAGATTCTAAATCTGCTAAAATGTTACTTGAAAAATTTAATCATTTAAACGAAGAACTTTCAGCAACAATTCTTATGGTAACTCATGATGCTTTTACTGCCTCTTATGCACAAAGAGTGGTCTTTATCAAAGATGGTAAAATTTTTAAAGAGATTCATAAAGGTAATGATTCTAGGAAAGAATTTTTTGATAAGATTATTGATGTAGTAACATTACTTGGTGGCGATTTAAATGATGCTTTGTAAATTATCAATAAAAAACATTAAGAAAAGTATGAAAGACTATGCCATCTACTTTTTTACTTTAATTCTTGGTGTAGCAATATTTTATGTATTTAATGCACTTGGCTCACAAACAGTAATGTTAGATGTATCATCATCTACTGAAGAATTAATTGAACTTATGATGACAATGTTATCTGGAGTTAGTGTATTTGTGTCATTTATACTAGGATTTTTGATTATATATGCTTCAAGATTTTTAATAAAAAGAAGAAATAAAGAATTTGGTATTTATTTAACTCTTGGTATGAGTAAAAGAAAAATATCTATGATTCTATTCTTTGAAACACTATTTATTGGAATTATCTCATTAGTAGTAGGTCTTGGAATAGGTATTATTCTATCCCAATTAATGAGTTTAGTAGTTGCTAATATGTTTGAAGCAAATCTTACAAAATTCGCATTTGTATTTTCTAAAGCATCTTGTATTAAAACTATAATTTACTTTGGAATTATGTACTTACTTGTAATGATTTTTAATACTTATAGTGTAAGCAAATGTAAGTTAATAGATTTATTAAATGGTGCAAAAAAAAGTGAAAAAATTAAACTTAAAAATCCAATTTTATGTATAATTATTTTTATTATTTCATGCTTAGTTTTGGGTAAAGCATATCACATGGTAACAGTTGAGTTTCTTACTTTACAAGATGTTAAAGATATATTAAAACCAATAGTAATGGGAGCAGTATCAACATTCTTTATTTTTTGGTCTTTATCAGGACTTATTTTAAGAATTGCTATGAGTATAAAGAAATTTTATTATAAAGGATTAAATAGTTTTACTTTAAGACAGTTTAGTAGCAAGATCAATACAACAGTTTTTTCAACAACAATTATTTGTTTAATGTTATTTATTACAATATGTTTATTATCTGCTTGTCTAACAATGAAAAATTCAATGAATGCTAACATAAGAGAACTAGCACCTGCTGACTTTGAATTTACAATTAATATGAACATGGATAAATACTATGATAGTTTTAGAAATTATGGTTATAATGATAATCAAATTAAAAATTCTCATTATACTGCATTAGAAATGTTTGATGTATTCAATTATGATATTACTAAAGATATAAAGGAATATATTGAAATTAATACTTATGCAACACCAGACTTAACTATGAATCAAACTCTAGGATCGAAACTAGTTGAAGTAAGAACAAGTTTTCCTTTTTTGCAATATGATACAAAAGAATCAATAATGAAAATAAGCGATTATAATAAAGTGGCTAGGTTTTATGGAAATGAAGAATATTCTCTTAAAGAAGATGAATATATGATAGTTGCAGATTTTAAATCAATGGTTGAAATTAGGAATATCGCTTTAAAAAATGGGGAACAAATCAATTTGTTTGGTCATACATTAAAACCAAAATATGATTCTTGCCGAGATGGTTTTCTAGAAATGTCTAGTAATCATATTAATACAGGAATTATATTAGTTTCTGATAATGTCATAGATGAAAATTATTTAATTAAAAATCATCTTATAGGTAATTATATTGCTACTGATAAAGAAGAAATCATAAAAATAGAAGATAATATTAATAAACTAGCAAAAAATCCAAAAGCAAACGATTATTTACTTCCTAGTGGTTCTACTAAGTTATCTATCAAAGAGGCAACAACTGGATTATCAGCAATGGTAACATTTATTGGGTTATATTTGGGAGTTATCTTTCTAATTAGTAGTGCAGCAATACTTGGATTAAAAGAATTATCTGAAAGTAGTGATAATAAACAAAGATTTAGAATGTTAAGAAAAATTGGTACAGATGAAAAGATGATTAATAAAGCATTATTTAGACAAATTGCAATATTCTTTATGCTACCATTAATATTGGCTCTAATCCATTCTGTATTTGGAATAATGTTTGCTATGAAAATTTTAGAGGTATTATTTGGTAATGAACAATTATCACCATCAATTATAATGACTGCTATATTTATAGTCGTTATATATGGAGGATATTTCTTAATTACTTATTATTGTAGTAAAAATATTATTAAGGAGCGATACTAATGGAATATAAAGAAAAATTATCCGTAGTAGAAGGACAATACGATGAACTTCCAGAAAAAGTGCAATCTAAATATTTTAATAAATAATAAAGATAGATTTTAGATAGTCTATCTTTTTTTAATATAAAAAATAACCTATTCAACTTAGGTTACTTCTTCTTTTCATCTACTCGTGTAAAATTCGTTTTATGACTAGAATCGTATTTTAGTAATTCTGATGCAGTCATTTTTAACTTACGATCAATATTTTTGTTCATACCTTCTGCTATCTTATCAAGCATTTCAATCGTAGGTTTTCTTTTACAATTTTCTAATTCATTTAT
>CAKOSN010000054.1 GCA_934102255.1 uncultured Bacilli bacterium
TGTTTAGAAAGAAAATTAATTAAATAAAAAGTTTTAAAAGATTGTTGTATATTAAAAATAGCAGCAGTCTTTTAATTTTCATTTAATATTTAAATACTATAGTGGAGATATGGAAAGGAAAGATGGGATTATATGAAAAGAATCATAAAGAATGTATTAATGGTAGCAGTTATTGCTTTATTAAGTGTTGGTATGGTTTTTACTTATTGTTATGCTAATACGCATATTGCTGATAATACTTTTGCTAGTATGGATGGTGGTACTCCCCCAAGTATGCCTAGTAATTCTAATGAAGGTAATGGTAATAATTCTGGTAGTGATTCAAAAAAGTCAAGCGGTAGTAACTGGATGATGCCTCCTGATAATAACAATAATAATAGCCAAAGTGGAAGTCAAGGTACACCCCCGGCCAAACCTAGTGATGATAATGGTACTCCTCCTGCTAAACCAGATGGCGATAATACTACTACTAGTGATGGTAGTAATAATAATGGTCCAACTGGTAATGGCAATACTCCTCCAAGTAGGCCAGAAGATATGAATACTAGTAGTAGTTCTAGTAAATTGACATGGCCTTATTATTTAATATTTATTTCCAGTAGTTTAGGGATTGTTCTACTTGTTATGCATTTAATTATGTCTGAATTTAATAAAAAGAGTTTTAAAGAAACATTTACAAATAAAGATAAAGCTATGATTAATGTTTTAGGCATAATTGTTTTAACTTTGGCTTTATCAACAGGTAGTATTATGTTAACCAATAATTCTTTAAGTAATAATGGTAGTAATTTGGTAAAACCTAGTATGGGCGAAATGAATGGTAGTAATAATACAAGTTATAGTGCAACGAAAGAAATAACCAGTGCTACTACTATTACAGAGGGCGAATTTACTTCTACTAATAGCGATGAAAATGCGATTATGGTTAGTGGGGAGGTAACGACGGATATTAGTAATGTAACTGTTACTAAGACTGGCGATTCTGATGGCGGTGATAACACAAGTTTTTATGGAACTAATTCTGGTATTATAGCTAAAGATGGAGCAACTCTAAATATGGATAATGCTACTATTACAACTGAGGCCACAGGAGCCAATGGGGTGTTTTCTTATGGCGGTTCGGCTACTACTAGTAATTTTTCTAGTGATGGTACAACATTAAATATAAGTAACTCGAAAATTACGACAACGAAAGATAATTCTGGAGGTATTATGACAACTGGCGGCGGGATAATGAACGCCACTGATTTAGAGATAACAACTGCCGGAACTTCCAGTGCTGCTATCCGTAGTGATCGTGGCGGTGGTATGGTAAATGTTGATGGTGGCACTTATACAACCACTGGCCAAGGTTCACCGGCTGTTTACTCAACAGCCAATATTACCGTAAAAAATGCTACTTTAAAAGCGACGGCCTCGGAAGGTGTTGTGATTGAAGGAAAAAACTCGGTAACCTTAGATAATGTTACTCTAGTCGATACTAATAACAAACTTAATGGTCAGTCAACCACTTATAAAAATATCTTCCTCTATCAATCAATGAGTGGGGATGCTGATACTGGTGTTGCCGTATTTAAGGCTAGTAATAGTAAGATAACTACTAATAAAGGTGATACTTTGTATGTTACTAATACGAAGGCTACCATCACCTTAGAAAATAATACGATTGTTAATAATGATACAACGGGTAATTTCTTAAGAGTTCAAAAAGATTCTTGGGGTAATAGCGGTTCTAACGGTGGTGATGTTATCTTAAATTTAATTAAGCAAAAAGTTACTGGCAATATTGTGGTAGATTCCATATCTACTCTTAGTATGTCTTTAACTAATAGTTCTTCTTATGAAGGTACCATTAATAAAGATAACGGTGCTAAAATGATAAGTTTAACTTTAGATAAAACATCAAAGTTAAAACTTACTGGTGATAGTTATATTACTTCGTTAAATAATGAAGATAGTTCTAATAGTAACATTGATTTTAATGGTTATAAACTATATGTAAATGGTGATGCTATTAATTAAGATATATTTTAAGTTATATTGTTTAAAAGACAGTATAACTTTTTTAGGTAGTACTTGATTTAGAGTAAACAAAGTAATAAAATATGTTTTATTTGAATTGGGGGAAGCTAGATGTTTTTTCATAAAGTAGGTAATAATTGGATAATAGAATTAAAATATAATTATAAATTTCAAGATTTATTAGATTATAACTATGATATTTATAAAGAATTATTAGAAAATGATGATTTATATAAAGCAGTTATTAGTAAGTTTTGTTTAGATGAACCTTTTTTAGTTAATGTCTTAGAAAATAAGGATGATACTTTATTACTGTTTACTATAAATAAGAAAGATTTAGAAGATAAATTAGTTATAAAAGATGATAAAAATAAACAAAGATATTTGGCACTTATTGGAAAATCTAAAAGAGAAGAGTTTGATTTATGTTTGTTATATGATGATAAGAACGAAGAGATTAAGATAAGTCAAGTTATTGATTATTTAAGACAGCCCGATTTAGCCCAAAAAATTAGTATGAATAATGGATATATTTTAGGAGTTAGTATCGTTAAATTATATAAAGCCTTAGAAGAAAAAGGTTTTTTAGATGATAATAACAGATTAGAAATGGCTTCTTCGGTAGAGATAGATAGTTTAAAAGAAAGTTATCTCCATTTAAAAAAAATCTTGACAATTACTAAGAAAGAAAAAGTTAAAAAAAGATTAGCGGTTTTAAGAAAGAAAATTAATAAGAAATTAGGTAAAACTTTAGATTCTGAAATAAATGAAAGTAATAGAGAGTATCATAACTTTTTAATGTATAAAGATTTAAAAAGAGAGGATATTTCTTTAATAAAAAGTAATTTAGAAATATTAAGAAGGGCTTGTTTATATTATATACCTATAGTAGATAATGTTTATTTAGATAAAGTTTTAAAAGAATATGATGCTGATACAATAGAAGGGTATTCTTTAGAAGAAATATGGAAGGGGATAGATAAGAATTTATCTAAATATTTAAAGGATAATACTTTAGAAAAGATAATAATTGATAAGATATATAAACATTATCAAGAACAAGAATTATTTAAGAACTTTTTAACTACTAATAATAATTTGATGGAAAGAGCTAAAAGGGATATAAAGTCCGACTTTGCAGAAAGAGTTTTAGCTCAGATGCCCACTAATTATGATTCTTATGCCCAGGCCTATTATCTTTATAAAATGGTGGCGCAAACTTTTGTTTATGATAGTGAGTTTTATGCCGCTAATCAAAGTCATCGTCTATTAAAACAAAACCATTTATCATTTAATGATATTAGTTGTAAAGATGAAAAAAACAATCGTATCGTTTGTTATGATTCCTCGGTTTTACTGGCTTATTTATTAGAAAGAATAGGCTATTATACTAAAGTAGTTAGTGAAGGAACAGGAATAATAGATAAAAAAGTAACAGGACATTGCCATGTCTTAGCCTGGAACGGTAAGTATTTCTTAGAATTAGATTTAACTAGTAATAGAGTGTTTGATTTATATAAGCAAAAAACTGATAATACTGTCGAAAGTTTTAACTTAGTCTTTAGTCGATATAAAAAAGATTTTACCGAAGAACAGGTAACGGTTGATAAGTATTTTGAAGAAAAATATGATACTTTTAAAGAATATAAAAAGAAGTTAGAGGCTTTAAAAGCCGTTTATGGAAAACAAGAGATAGATTTCGAGAAGCGATTAGAGGGGTTTGTAGACTATTTTAAAGAGAATATCTATGATGATTATTTTTTGTTGGCTACTTGGCAAGATATAAGAAATATTATTTTTGTAAAGGATGCTAGGGGTTGTGATGTAACATTTTTTGGATATAAAGTTAATGATAAGTATAAATTAATGGGAGTTATAACTTTTAATGAATATGGGATTGATTATACTTATGGCAGAAGAAATAATTACTTGTTACTTAAATGTAATCAAGAAATTTATGATATCGATTATGATGAATTAAAACATTTAACTACCTTACCGCAGTTTAGACTTTTAGGAAAAGATATACCGGGGATAATTGAAAGCCAAATAGTTAGAAAAATTAAATAATAAAGGTCGTATTACTAATACTGTAATATGATTTTTTTATCGTTTTGACTTCCGAAATAATTTATTATATAATGCGGGTAGAATGGGTGGTGTGATTTGAAGAAAAATGGATTAATTGTTAGGATTATAGTTCTAATAATGATACTTGCTGTAATTGGGGTAGAAGTATATTTATTTGTTAAGCCTAGGAAGAATAATTTAGATAATATAAAAGTTAGCGATACTGATAGTAAGAAAGATAATTTAAAATATATTGTAGATGTTACTACTTCTTATTTAAAAAATGGGTTAAATTATAAAGTCGAGAAAAATGGTACTAGGTATTATGTTTTAATTACGGGTTTAAAAGATAAAAGTTTAGAAAATAAAATTAATGCAGAAATTAAGAAAAAAGTAGATGAAAATTCTAAAGATAATAAGACTTTAGTTTATAACCATGTTAGGGTTAGTTTTAGTAATGTTTTATCTATTACTATTAATAATCAGCCTTATGAAAAAGATTATAATGATGAAGATATAATAAGTGATAAGATTTATGGTTCGGTTATTGATAGTTATAATGTTAGTTTAACTACTGGGGAAGAATTAAGGATAGATGATTTAATATATAATCCTAATGATATAAAAGAATATTTAATGAAGAAGGCTTATGATATGGCTATTCGGGATGCGGGTTTCTTCTGTGATGGTGGAGCTTGTGAAAATCCTTATCCTGATTATAGTGAGGTTGAAAATTTTACTTTTAAAGTAGTATCTAAGTTTAAAAAAGGGGAATATAAGTTTTATTTTGATACCAGATATATTTATTTAATGCTTGATGATTTAAAAAGTAAGGCCCCACTTTCAATAGATGAAGGGATAATAGAAAAAGATAATTGTAGTTTATTTACTAAAGATAGTAAGAGGGGTTGTGTCTATATAGAGGAATGCTATGATGATATAGATAATAAAAAAATTTGTAATAAAATATATATAGATTTAGATAATACTAGAGATAAGGCTACTTTTATAATAGATATGGTGGATTTAGCCAGTAATATTATTATTTATGATAAGTTTATAAGTGATGATAATATCTATGTTAATGAAAGAAAACAAGTAGATAGAAAATTTATAAATGAGAATATGAATAATAATTTTCTAAGAGAAGATAATAAAACCTTAATAGATTATGATATTGATATTTATGAAGAAAAAGTAGAAACTGTAGTTAGAAATTTAGTTTTAGAAGAAATGCTGGAATTACAAACTGGTGATTATAATATTTATAATGTTACAGGTGGGTATGATAATATAAATAAATATACTTATGTTTATTATAAAGTTTATCATTATGCCTTAAGTGAAGAAGATTATATTAATAATAAAAAGAATATTTATTTAAATAAGTTTTATAAGAGAGAAGATGAGATAGTTGGACCTTCTACTTATAAAGAAGAATATGAATTTTTAAATAATTATAATGATAAGAATAGGGTATATTTTTATATAATTGATAGTAGTACTGGTAAGGAATTAAATAGTATAGATATAATAAATAAAGATTATGATTTAGCTAGTTTTATACCTAATGAATGGTTAAGTTTAGGTAAGTATAAAGATAAGAAAGAATTGGTTAGTAATTTATTTGTTACCGTTAATGGGGCTTATACTGCTAAAAATAGATTAATTATGGATGTAAGTTATGATTCGATAGTACTTAGATATCAAGGAAAAGAAGTATATTTATGTAAGAATGATTATGATAAGTGCAATGAATTAAAGAAAGAAATATTTGGTGAATAAGATGAAAGAAAATATTAAGTTAAATAGTAAAGTTTTAGATATTATAATTCTAGTACTTTTAGCAAGTGCGGTTGTTTTTGCCTTGGTAGTGGGAAATAGATATAAGAAAAATAATGAGGCTTTCGATGATACTTTAGTTAGAGTTGATGCTTCTTTGGCTACCCAACCTTTAATGGATGCTTATGTTGATGGTTTGAAGGGGTATAATTTAAAGAAAGATTATACTAATACTGATCCAGCTTATACGAAACTTATAAAGGGAGAAACAGATTTAATTATTGTTACTGAACCTAGTAGTGATGAGTTAAATAGAGCGAAGATGGCAGGGGTGGAATTAGAAGTAACACCAGTAGTAAATGAAGGTTTTGTTTTCTATACTAATGTTAAAAATCCTGTTAATGGGTTAAGTCTAACTGAAATTCAAGATATTTATATGGATAAAATAACTAATTGGCAAGAAGTAGGTGGCGATAACGCTAAGATAATAGCATATCAAAGACCAGAAAATTCCGGTAGTCAAACAGGAATGCTCTCTTTAGTTATGAAAGATAAAAAAATTAAAGAGCCTAAAAAAGAAGAGTATATAGAATCCATGGCGGGAATTATTGATGCGGTTGCTAATTACGATAATAGTAAAGATTCTCTGGGATATTCTTATTATTACTATGCTACTACTATGTATGGTAATGAAAATATTAAGTTTTTAGCAGTTGATGGGGTAAGTCCTAATCACGATACGATTAAAGATGAAAGTTATCCATTAATTACCGCTTATTATATAGTTACTTTAAAAGGTACAGAAAATACAGCGGTTAGTAA
>CAKOSN010000055.1 GCA_934102255.1 uncultured Bacilli bacterium
AATCTTTAAACTTAATTTTGTTATTATAACCGTTTATAAAGACATTTTCACTATCTTCAAATATTAAGTAGTCATTGTCTTTAACTTTTAAAATATGAGGTTTTACATAGGCTATATTAGTGTTTTTAAGGCTTATAATACTTCCGTTTGTAAAAGAGTATTCTACATAAGCAAACTTGCATATTATTTCAACCTTTCTTTTTAATTCTTCACTTATTACAAGTTCTTTAGTTTCTATTGTCATAACTCATCACTTTCCTTTCTTAAATAACAAAAAAACTAACTATTTTGATATGAACCCCGTTTCTTGGACATGGAAACGAGGTTTTTATATGTCAAAATTAAGTTACGAAGATAAAATAAATATTTATAATAATAAAAAAGAAGGAATGTCAATAAAGGCATTATCAAAAAAATATGATGTAAGAGATAATGTTATTAAGTATCTTGTAAGAGTAATAGATAAACATGGATATGAAGTTTTAAGAACAAATAAAAATAATTATTATTCCCCTAATCAAAAAGAACAAATTATTAATCGAGTATTAACTGATGGAGAAAGTATATTTTCTGTTGCAGTTGATGAAGGATTGTCTAGTGATGGATTATTACGGAATTGGATTTCAAAATATAAAGAAAATGGTTATAATATAGTTGAACGAAAATGTGGAAGGAGTCCAACTATGTCTAAAAAAGAATTGAAATCTAAAGCAAACGAAACTATTGAAGAAGAAAATGAAAGATTAAGAAAAGAAAATTTATATCTAAAAGCGGAGCTAGAATACTCAAAAAAATTGAGAGCCGTTGTTCAAGCACGGAAGAATCAACAACAGAAGAAAAAGTAACTGTTGTTAGTGAACTTCGGCTAACATACCCATTAATGATTCTTCTGAAAATATCAGGTTTGGCTAGATCTGTATATTATTATACTTTATCTAAAAATGATAAAGATGATAAAAATAAAGAAATAATTGATAAAATAAAAGAGATATTTATTAATAATAAAGAAAGATATGGTTATCGTAGAATCACATTAGAATTAAGAAATCAAGGCTATAACGTTAATCATAAGAAAGTATATAGAATAATGATTAAATTAGGTTTAAGACCATTAAAAAGAAATAAAAGAAAATATTCATCTTATAAAGGAAACATCGGTAAAATTGCTGATAATTTAATCGAGAGAGATTTTAATGCAGAAAAGCCTAATCAAAAATGGTATACTGATGTAACTGAATTTAATCTTCGCGGTGAGAAATGTTATTTATCACCAATATTAGATGGATATAATGGTGAAATAATATCTTATAATACTTCTAAATCACCTAATTTAGAACAAATAAATGATATGCTTGATAAAGCATTTGATGGCAAAAATCTAGAAGGATTAATATTTCATTCAGATCAAGGTTGGCAATATCAACACCAATCCTATCAACAAAGATTAAAAAACAATGGTATAAAACAAAGCATGTCAAGAAAAGGAAATAGTATGGATAATGGCATGATGGAAAATTTCTTTGGATTACTTAAAACAGAAATGTTTTATGATCAAGAAGATAAATATAAAAATATAGATGAATTAATCTTAGCGATAGACGACTATATTAATTACTATAATTATGATAGAATTAAAGTAAAATTAAAAGGACTGTCTCCTGTAAATTACAGGTTACAATCCTCTAATTAGAAACTATTAATAAACTGTCCAACTTTTGGGGTTCAGTTCATTTCTAGTTAGCATTTATTACTTAAACTCGAAAAGTTCGAGTTTCCTATCAATCTGGAGCGGTTGTCGAAGATATCTACAACTTTTCACTTCTTAACGACATGATATATAAAATATCAATCTCTATCAATATTTTATCATAAAATTACTAATTTGTATCAAAAAAACTCTAATTTTCATGGTAAAATTATATATAGGTGGTGGAGGTAATGAATTTAGTAAAAATAAAAGTTGATACAACATCAAATAAAACAGCAGATGCAACAGGTATGATAATAAGACAAAATAATCAATTCAGAATAGTTTATTTTCCAAAATTAGTAGATAATAGTAAAAATAGTGATGAATGTATTGGCGGATGTTTAGTATGCCAAAAAAAGACAAAAAATAAAAATTGGGAAGATATGAACGAAATTTCAGTTAAAGATGTTAAAGCTGGAGAATGGACTAAGTTCAATCTAGAACTTGGAGAAATGTTAAATTTAATTAGATATGCAAATAAGTTAAAAGAAATATATGATAATGATAAATCATTAAAAAGAATAAAACAAAAACATTTGCTTGTTTTAGACGATAATTTAGAACAAAATGAAATAGAACAATTTAATGAATTTGCTAAAGATAATCCAGATGCAATAGCCAATTTAGGAAAATTATTAAATTCGAAATTAGATTATAATAAAATATTAGAAAGCATAAACGATAATCCCAATATAATTGACGATATCTCAGAGAATTTAGATAATGATAAATCATTAAAATTATATAATAGTTTAAAATTAAAATTTATAAATCCAGATTATTTAAGGAATAATTTTGGTGTAGATAATGAAGAATATTGGCAAAAATTATTTACTGAAAATCCTAATATTTTGTTTAGTATAATTCCTTCAGTAGGACAAATTATATGTAAAAAACCATATATGGGTGGAAAAGCAATCAATAATATTGGAGGAACTGTATCTGATTTTTTCTTTAAATGTGTACAAGAAATGTGAGTATAATAGAAATTAAAAAAACTACAACAAAATTAATTGATGGCAAATATAGAAATGAAGTTTTTTCACCAAGCGAAGAACTATCAAGTGCTATTGTTCAGTTGAGAAAACAAAAAGATGTTTTATTAAAAGAATACTATATAAAAAAAGCAAATAGTGAAAAACAGGGAATAAAATTTGATGCTTATGATTCAAAAACATATTTAATTATTGGTAATAGTGAAAACTTAAAAGAAAACGAATTAGAAAGTTTTGAATTATTTAGAAATGGATTAAAAGATATAGAAATAATTACATTTAATGAAATAGTAGACAAATTAGTTTTAATTTCAGAAAACTTATCTCATTAAATTGTATTTTCTTAGAATATATTATATAATAGAAAATAAATTTTAGGGGGACTCTATGGAAAAAATTAATGAAGAAATGCAAATGATTGCAGTTGAAAAAGTATTGGAAGAAATGAAAAAAGCAGAAGAATTTGTTATGCAATGGAATTCCTCATGGTATGAACAATTACTGGATGCACATTGTTTACCTTTTCATTATGAACTTGGCGAAGCTGATATAAGAGATATGGAAAGAAAATATGAACCTAGATATAAATTAGCAAATGCTTATTATTCAGGAGAAAGTATTGGAATTCCGCTTATTAAAGAAACACTAGTAGGGGATAATACATTAACAGGTGAAAGAAATGTAAGTTTTGAATGTGAATTTGGAAGAGTTGATTGGTATGGAATGAATTCTCGCAAATCTAGTAGACATTTCTCATTTAATAATAATGGTGATATTAGTTTTAAAAAAGATGTAAAAAGACAACAAACTATTCAACATCCTAAGCAAATATCGTATGAAACATCATTTAATGTTTTATCAAATGATTTTACTATAAAAATTACAATAGATGAATTAACACAGGATTGGAGAAATAAATATAAATATGATTATTTAGCACTTTCTTTAGAGGGGAATATTTTAACTGAAAAATTCAATGACATAGAAATAATTCAAGATTTAACTACAGGAGTAAAAATAGTAAGAATTGCCAAAAAATATGATAAAAGAAATAAAGATAACAATGCTTCAGTGGTTTTTGAAGCAGTATTAAATCCTGATGATAGTTTAGAAATGGGAGCAGTAGCAATTAATACTCATAAAGGCAATGGTAAAGTTAATGGCACATATAGATTTGATGTTAGCAGAAAAAAAGGAATTCGTGCTAATTTCTATTCAAGAAAAGGTATTAAGGTTGATTTAACAACTAATCCTATGCTATTAGGAAATGCTAATACATTATTATTACCTTCATCAAATAGTCAAAATAATGGAGATATTATTGTTTCTAATTTTGCTAATTCTACACAAAATGCTATTGCCAAAAATTTAACTGAAAAAATTATAAGTTTTGATAATTCTGATTTTAATATGGAAGCAGTAAAACAAGCAGAATTTAGAATAATAGAAATGGTAAAATGTATTAAAGGAGAACTTCCTTTATATGGATTAGTAGAAAGAATTGATAATTGTTTATTATTACTTGAAAATAAAAAACAAGAAAAAGTAGAAGGCAAAGCAAAAGTTTTGAAATTAGAGTCAGATAATTAAAGGAGGTACATAGATGAAATTATTTATAGGTTGTTCTTCTAACAATGATATTCCAACAGAATATTTTAATGATTGTAAAGTATTGTTAGAAGAATTAATGAAAGAAAATGATTTAGTGTTTGGTGCTTGTAATTCAGGGTTAATGGGACTAGCGTATAATACTACACTTAAAGCAAATGGAAATATAACAGGAATTTGTCCTGAAGCTTATAAAGATGATTTTAAAACATTAAAATGTGATACAGAAATAACTACTAAATCAGTTAGTGAAAGAACAGATAGTGTTATATCATCAAGTGATGCTCTTATATTCTTACCTGGTGGTATAGGAACAATTTATGAACTATTTACTGCTATTGAAAGTAAAAGATGTCATGAATTTAATAAACCTATTGTAATTTATAATTCTAATGGATATTTTGATAAATTATTAGAATTTATGGATAAGGTTTATAGTGAAAAATTTTCAGGATTTAAAGATAAAAGAAATTATTTAGTGACAGACTCTATATCATCAATTTTATATTATATTAATAATTATAAAAAGATTAAAGAAACTGAAACAACGTTTGGATATTCATATGAAGAGCTTAGTGAAATGTATAAAAAGACTAATGGATTTTCTGAAACTTCAGATGAAATTGATCCTGCATTAATACAATTTATAAGAGAAGAAGATAGACCAAATGTTTTAAAGAAAGTAAAAAAGGATGATTCTAAGCATTAACGCTCATAATCATCTTTTTCTTTTGTTATATAATCTCTTGAACTATTAATAGGTTTAGAAAAATTTATTAATTCTTTATAATCATCTTCGTCTAAACCTCTATGCTCATATAAATCACGAGTAAGTTGAACATATTTTTCTTTCTCTTTGTGATCTAAAATTTTAGTAATAATGAAATGTTTTACAAAATAAAATTTATCTTTTAACTTTTGTAATAGGGATTTTAAATTAAGATTTTCTTTCTTAAGGTCAGATATTTCTTCATCTTTTTCTTTAATATTTTTTGTTAAACTATCAACTTTTAAAGATAAATCATCATTATCTTGTTCTAACAATTTTAATCTATCACGATTATTTAGTAATTCTGTTTCCACTTCTTTTAGGGTGGTTGTTAGTTCTGCAACACTTTGATGTTCAGCAATAGTTCTATCAATTAAATGAATAAATGCAATCATTTTATCTCTATCAACAACTTTTAATACTAATTCACTTTTTACAAAACCTTTTGATTTTAAATTATCTAATATTTCTTCAATTTCTTTAGTTTTATTAGATAAATTATTGTTCTTTTCTTCAATTAATTTTAGATTCCTCTGATGTATTTCAATGTTATTTTTCATTTGTTGATAGTTATCCATTTCAGTTATATGATAGTCTTTGTTTCTACCTTTTAATTTTGATTTTAACTTATAATTAGTCTGATATTCTTTATTAAAAGATTCAATAGATCGTAATCTTATTTTGTCTTGTATTTTGGTTAATGACTCTTTAGTAAAAACGTTAGATTTACCAACTTGTTTGCTCATTCCATACTTATTTTTATATTTAATTGGAACACCAATTATATGAAGATGTGGACTTGTTTCATCATAATGAATGATAGCACTTGCAATCTTAAAATCAGGAACTAATTCTTCTAAACTTTTAACTTGGTCTTCAAATACATTTGTCATTTTCTTTTTATAGTTTATATCTTTTGTACCCCAAAATTCCATATCTCCAAGTTCAATAATTATCTCACACGCTAAATCACTTTTGGTGTTATTACTAACATGAGTAAAATAATCTTTTATCTTTCTATCTTCACGAACTTGTCTAGAATTATATTCTAATCTTGCTTCTTCAAATTCATCTTTATACAATTTTTTTACATCATTTACAATCGAGTTAGTACCTCGAATAATTTCGATATCATATTCTTTGTCATCATATTTTCTGCAATTATGGTTATCACATTTTGATAATCCAGATGCATTTTGAATAGCATTATTACTCTTAGATGTTGTACCACTTAAATTAGATTTAGCACTTGCTTTACTACTATTTTTCTTATTCTGATCTCTTCCAATATGGAAAGAGTATCCTAAACTAGTTATATAAATCATATCTCCTTTCTTTTGGTTTTTTTAATCTATATTTTGTTATGACAAAATATTTAACCCCCTAGGTATTTTGTCATACTAACAAAATGACCTCGTGGGCTAGGGATTCCCTAGAACCCTTTTATGACTTATTCCATAATGTTTTAAAACTTCGTAATAAAACAAA
>CAKOSN010000056.1 GCA_934102255.1 uncultured Bacilli bacterium
CAAATTTAAGGTTTTTGCTCTTTTTATTTATTTATAAGCATTTGTCTTTGAAATCTCCACACTTTGGAAACACTATCGATAATGCTTTTGTAGAAGATACTAACAATATAAACAATGGCTATCCAATATTAAAATGGCAAGCTGAAAGAGAGAATAATTAATATGAAAAAGAGATGTATGTTCATAATTTTTTTATTTCTTATATGTGCTATTTTAATAGCGTTTAATCATAAAACTAAATACTTAGTTGATGAGCAATCAATAGCAACCTTCATTGATGGCTCTAAAAGCGATAGTTTTCCTGAAAAAGGAACTGTTGCTTTTGAAAAAGCCGTTTGTGATGGAAGTGCAAATATTTATTGGGATAAAGATACATGGGGATTATACGTAACTAATTTAAATGAAAAAACTAAATGTAATTTATATTTTAAAACTTTAGAAAATGCAGTAACTAAGATAACTAATTTAGCTAGTATTGATACAGTTAATATAGCAACAGATGACCCAGATAATAATATAAGATATATAGGTGCTAATCCAAATAACTATGTTTATTTTAACTGTGATGACTATAATAATCAGACAAGTGATACTTGTGAAAAATGGCGTATTATAGGTGTATTTAATAATGTCGAAAAAGAAGATGGAACTAAGGAAAATTTAATTAAAATAATTAAAGATGAAACTATTGGAAATATTGCATGGAATACTAATATTGTAAATGATTGGAATAACTCCTCATTGCAAAGTTATTTGAACGAAGGAAAGTATTATTCATCTAGTTTAAAAACTAGTCAAACTCAAGATGCTATTGAAAAAGTTATTTGGAATATAGGTGGTAGTTCCAATTCAGAAGATGCTACTGCCGAAATATTTTATAAATCAGAACGTGGTACGGAAGTTTATTCTGAACGTTCTACAACATGGCTTGGTAAAATTGCTCTAATGTATCCAAGTGATTATGGTTATGCTACTAGTGGTGGACAAATTAATACTAGAAAATCATGCTTAAATTCTTTTATGTCCAGTTGGAATAGTATGAATGAATGTTTTGAAAATGATTATTTATATAAATTATATTATCATCAATGGAGCTTAACGCATTATGTACAATCCATGGGTGGAATATTTAGAATTTATAGAGGTGGTCATATTTCTTGGATTGGTGCTAAAGATGAAGGAAGCGGTGTACGACCAACCCTTTTTCTAAAATCTGACATATCTATTGGTGTAGGTGATGGAACTGAAGTTAATCCCTATCAACTAAACATTTAAAATAATAAGTGATTACTAAGATTAATTTCTTTCTAATCACTTTTTTAAATTTTTATGTCAATAACTTTTTTTAATTTTTATTGACACTATGAGAAAACTATTGTATAGTAGCTAATCAGAAAAAGCAATTTTATATGTTATGTTGCTTTAAATATTAGGGGGGGGTAAAAAAATGAATGAAGAAGAAAAAAGAGAATTTTTAGAAACTTTAAAAGTAAGAATAGCTGATTTAATTATGACTGGTTCGTTAGTACCAATTCCATTAGATATACTATTAAGATATGCTAAAGCAGGGGCTGATAAGAAAAATCATATTAATGATGCTGAAAATACATATGGTTATGATGAAAGACCAGTTTTGAATATAAATTCAAATAATTTTTATGTATTTAATATTAGTAATGCTACTGATTTAGTACTTGCTGATGATTATGCTAAAAAGCTAGATAAAAAGGCAGATGAAAATATTGAAAATAGTAATGTTTCATATGCTTTAGTTTTACATACCAAGGCTTGTACTTTAGGAGAAATTTATAAAGATATTGATTTAGCTCAAGCTTTTTGTGAAAAGCATCGAGTAGAATTACCAATTTATTTATCAATAGATGAATTAATGGAAAATGAAAAGTTAGATACTAAACAAAAAGAAGAATTAGTTAGTGCTTTTATTAAAAAGTTTGATATGTCAAAAGGTTATTTGGGTATAAGTGGTACTGATTCTAATTTAGTAAAATTTAACGAATATGTTATGGATATTTCTGCTTATGATACTTACGTAATTCAAGATTCAGAAGAAATAAAATATACTGGTAGTCATAATATGATAAAACATTTAGATGGTTCTATCACAGCGTCTGATTGGTTAGCTAATTCCATTGCAAATCAAAATTTAAATAAAAGTGAAAATTTAGTTTATTCTGCAGTATATACAATGCAGGATAATGAAGATCTTAATGCTGTTGCTCTTAAATTTGGCTTAAGTGTAAATGATTTGAAGAAATATAATAATTTGAAAAAAGATGTTGGAGCTGGTGATAAAATTTTAATACCAAATCTTTATGTAACTGTTAATCCAACAACTAATGAAAAGTCATTTACTTATGCTGTGGCATCAGGAATTGATATTAGTCTTTATCAGGATAATAATAATTGGGAAATGATAGCTGAAAAATCAGATTTTGTTATCTTAAGAGTTTCTAGTGCTTGCTTAACTAAAAATGATGCATCACTAGAAGAAAAGCTGTTAGAAGTTAAAAAAATTGATAAACCATTAGGATTATATTTTTGCATTGAGGGAAATACACCACTTGATACAGCTACTTTTGAAGAAAGATTTGAGGCCAATATTAATTATTTTGAAGGATTATGCGAAAAGAATAATCTTACTATAAATAAGGGAAATACACCATTATTTATTGATATTGAAGCCTTTGATTCTAATACTAATCATTTAGAAATTATGCGCTCAGCAACTAGAATTGCTACCGAAAAAGGATATTCTAAAGTAGGCCTTTATGCCAATACTTCTGTAACGAAGGCAATAAGTCAAGAATATAAAAATCTTGGTAGTTCTCTTGCTAATGAAAATACAATATTGTGGTTAGCTGGTGGTCCTAAATATTTGACTAGTTCATATGTTTCTGAGGCTAAAGCTAAGAGAGCAGAGGAAAATAATATTAAAATACAAAATAATGAAGAAACTAATAAAGCTCCGATTGGTCAAGAGATAGGCTTTGAAGTAGACAATCTAGAAGAATTAGAAAATACTGCTGTTGAAGGTGTTGTTCCGGTTATGTTACAAGTTACCAACGCTGCTAATAATACCGGTTCAACAAATAGTGATGGTTTATGTGATTATAATTATTTATATAATGATACATTATTTGGTGATGATTCTTTTGGAGAAAGTCCAGATGCTAACCCAAATACTATTGAATCAACTATTAGACCTGTTGATGATTACAAAAATCCAATTAATGTGGGTCTTGCATTTTGTAATAATCCTGAAGTTCCTCTTTTAGTAGGATGTCTTGTCTTTGTCTTCTTAAATGCACAAAAGAAGAAGGCTAATAAAATTATTGAGTCGTATGGAATGAAACCTTTGACAAAAATTATTAAAGAGATTCCAGCAAAAGCTTTAAAAAGAACAAGAAAACTATAATTTAAAGTGAAAATAAAAATAGTTAGATTTAAATGTCTAGCTATTTTTTAAAATATTTATAATTGTTCTAATAACGATATCTTCCATTTTCGAATAATCAAGACTTTCATGTTTATGATAACATTCTTCATGAGCTAAATTATCAATTAGATTAACAATTAAATGCATTTTTTCTTTTAAACCATTATCATCATAACCATTATTTTTAAATAAGAGGTATAGTTTATTAGAAAAGTCTATTTCTTGTTTTTTAAATATGTTCTCAATATCACTATCTAAGTGCTCCATGGCTGTTATTTCTTGATGAGCTTTGGAAGATGATGTATGTTGTTTTTTATTAGTAGCAATTATCTTTTGAAAGAATTGGTATAAATTATTGGGTAACTTAGCATTTTCATCTATTAATGAAAATATAGGAAACATAATATCTTCGGAATATTTATTAATACCAGCAATAAATATTTCTTTTTTATCTTGAAAATATTGATAAATAATACCGGTAGAAACCCCAGCATACTTAGCAATTTCTGGAGTATTAGTTTTATAGTAACCATTGTTACACATAAGTTCAAAGCCTTTAGCAATTATTTTATCTCTTGTTTCGATTGATCTTTTTTGAGTAGGTATTCTTGTTATAGCCATATATATTTATAAACCGTCTTAGGTTTTAAAGACTGTTTTTCCTTTCTTTATGTAATATAAGTTTAATTATAAGCCTTATTTTTAAAATTAGCAAACAATATGAAAGAAAATTCATGTTTTTGCTGACAGCTTAAAATTGCTAGAAGTATAATCAATATATGTGAAAGAAGTTTCATATATTGTAAGGGAGAGTATATGCAAGAGTTAATTAATTTTAAGAATGTTAAAAAAACTTATGTAGTCGGGGATACAAAGTTTAATGCCCTAGACGGTGTCGATTTATCAATCAATAAGGGTGAGTTTGTGGTAATTTTAGGTCCTTCAGGTGCTGGTAAGTCCACACTTTTAAACTTACTTGGTGGTATGGATAAAGTAACAAGTGGTAAAATTACGGTTGCTGGTAAGGAAATATCTAAATATAATGATAAAGAATTGACTAAGTATCGTGCGAGTGAAGTAGGATTTATTTTTCAATTTTATAATATCTTACCAACTTTAACAGTATTAGAAAATGTAGAGTTAGTTGATGATATTGCTAAAACTAATAAGAAACCTTTAGAGGTCTTAAAAGGTGTAGGTTTAGAAAGACATAAAAATAAATTTCCAAGTGAATTATCAGGTGGTGAACAACAAAGAGTATCGATAGCTAGAGCTATATATAAAGATCCAAGTATTATTTTAGCAGATGAACCTACGGGAGCTTTGGATTCGAAGACGGGTGTTGAAGTTTTAAAACTTTTAAAGAAACAGTGTGATGCCAATAACGGTGAAAATACAGTAGTCATTGTTACCCACAATTCTTTAATTGCTGAAATTGCGGATAGAGTAATTCGTTTAAAAAATGGTAAAGTAGAATCTAATGAAATAAATAAAAAACCAAAGAGTATTGATGAAGTGGTGTGGTAATATGTTAAGAAAGAAAATGTTAAGAGATATCTTAAAACAAAAGAGTCAATTTATTACTATTATCTTAATGATTGCCATTGGAATTATGGTTTATTCGGGTATTAATGCTTATATGGTTGGTATGCAAACAACTGGTGATAATTTCTATGGCGATTATAATTTACAAGACTTAAATGTTTTAGGTAGTTCTTTTAAAAGTAGTTATTTAGAAACGGTTAAAAATATTGATAATGTTAATGATGCTGAACTAAAAATGGTTTTAAATATGAATGATGCCGATAATGATACCAAGTCGTATTTAGTATCTGCTATTGAAAGTAATAATATTAGTAGGGTTTATGTAGCCAATGGTGATGCTTTTAATAAAGATAAAAAAGGTATCTGGATAGATTACTTTTATGCTAAGGCTAATAATTTAAAAGTTGGAGATACAATTAGTTTTAAATATGAAGATTATACTTTTAAAGAAGAAATTCTAGGAATAGTATATGTACCTGACCATGTTTATGATGTAAAAGATGCTACTCAGTTGATGCCTAATCATGAAGACTATGGTATTGTTTATATGAGTAGTAAAGAGTTAGAAGGCTTTATTAAAAATAATATTCAAAATCGTTTAGAAGAAGCTTTAAATATTGAAGTAACTGATAAAGTATTTAATAAGTATTATCCTGATTTTAATTATGAAGATTATATTCCTTATAATTATATAATGGTTGATGTTAATGATAAAGCTAATAATAATCAAGTAAAAGATGATATTGAAAAGGAAATTAGTAACGCTTATGCATCAGTATCGATTGAGGATACAGCTAGTTATACGATGTATCAAGGAGAGATTGATGAAGGTAAGGCTTATGTTGGAATTTTCTCAGGTTTATTTCTTTTCATTGCCTTATTATCGGTAATTACTACAATGCGTAGGGTTGTTAATAAACAAAAATTACAAATTGGTACTTTAAAAGCTTTAGGGTTTTCTAAACTAAAAATCACTAGTCATTATGTTAGTTATGGTTTATTTACTTCCCTTTTAGGTTGTGCTTTAGGAATTTTTCTAGGGAGATTTTTCTTAGGTAGTCTTTTTCTTGGAATAGAGATGTCTTTCTTTGAAGTTCCTAATGGTAAAGTATTTATTGAACCTAAAACTTATCTTATGGCTTTAATGGTTATTGTAGTTGTATGTTTGGTAGTATTTATTACTTGTTATCAAGAATTAAAAAAGAAACCAGCTGATAGTTTAAGAAATGAGATACCTAAAGTAAAAAGAGGTAGCTTAGATATTACAACTAAAGGTATTTTAAAAAATTTAAACTTTGCTACCAAATGGAATATTAGAGATATATTAAGAAATAAAATAAGAACTATTACAGGTATTGTGGGGATTGCTGGTTGTTCAACATTAATTGTGTGTGCTCTTGGAATGCTTAATAGTATGAATTACTTTATTAAATTACAAGTATACTTTAAGATGTAAATAATTTAATATTTATATCTTATTTTTTATGTTAAATTATTTACTAAGAG
>CAKOSN010000057.1 GCA_934102255.1 uncultured Bacilli bacterium
CTTCATAATACCTACTTTCTTAACACTAAAATTATATCGCATCTAAATAAGAATAACAATAAGTAAACAAATTAGTTTGTATAAATGTTTAATTTCAACCTAAGTTATCATGAAATTTACTATTGACAAACCCATAAAAAAAAGTTATAGTAAGCACAACTTTTAAGAAGGAGGAAAATTTAATGCAAAAATTTAACGATAAGTATTTAGAAAAATACAGACTTGGCAACAACGCCACTGATGAAGAGTGGGAAATAGTAAAAGATTTATTGTGTTATGGAAATCTTCATGATAAGGAAGCTGCTAAAATTTGTTATAAAAATATAACAGAAAATAAAAAGTGGTATTATAACATTAATAAAGATGAAGGATTGATCCCAGTAAATGTTTTTTCTTGCTTCATCATTACTTTTGGAGCACTTGCAGCCTATTATGGTATTATGGATGATATCATAGCGCCATTAATAAATTTTCAAGGATATTCTTTAACATTTCATCTTCCAAGTACAATAAATATGATATTAAGTGGGGCAATGGCTATTGCTTCTGATATTACAACAGTAAAAATCATTAATAAATTGGGATATGAAAACGATATCGATCAATTGCAAAAAAGCTTAGAAAAATTTGTCTATCCAAACCGTAAAACAAGCCTTAAAGACAAAATATTATCTTTATTTTCTAGAAAAGTAAAAAAAGAAGTAGAAGTTAACCAATCACTTGCCAATTATGTAAATAACGAATTAGCACAAAAAGGTTCAAATCAAGATGAAGAAATCATTAAAAGACAAAATGAAGAACACGCATCGGCCTTTGTTAAACTTGTAGGCGAAGATATGAAAAGTATTATTGCCAATCCATATCCTAATTGCGAAGAAGATCTTGATACCCTTCATAATTTAGCCAATGAATATGTAGAAAACATAGTAAAAGAACAAGAAGCAAACTTAACTAGTAAAATTGCCTTAAAACTATCTGGCAGCAAAGATTTTTATGGTAAACTTAATGATTTAGAAGCAAAAATCAAAAGAAATATGGAAATTAACAAAATGCGTAAATACAATGATGGTTATTTATCTGATATTATAAAAGATGGAGCTAAAGCTGTAGAGCAACCTCAACAAATTTACAATGGTCCAGCAGTTGACGGACATATTCCAACAGTTGAAGAACAGTTTCAAGCAGATTTACAAGTACCTACAAATGATACTGGTAGTGCTCGCAAACTTAAACCAAATAACTAATAGAGAGTCAAAGCTCTCTATTTTTCGGGTTCAAGAATTATAATTTATTGATTGTTCTATTAGTTTCTTATTATTAATTAATCTTTCATTATCTTTATCTAATTCTAAAGCTTTATTTATATATCTTAAAGAACTTCGATATTTACCATTATTAAAACAAACCACGGCTAAGATATCATATATATTTAAATCTGTAGTAAAAGCCTCATTAATATAAGTTTTGGGATGTTTCTTGATTTTTAAAGCCTCTAAACATAATTTTTCAGTTTCTTTATAATCTTTTAATTCATAAGTAATTAAGGCTTTTTCCATATAAGGATCTCTAAGATAAGGACTTTCTTTTATCGCCAAGCTTGCCCACATTAAAGCCTCTTTAGGGCGATTTAATTTCATATAAATTCTTGCAATAAAACGCATGGAGGCACATCTTTCATCCTTCCAAGTAGCACTTTTTAAATTTAAATGTTTTTCTAAAGTAGTAATGGCTTCTTCATACTTTCCATAATACATATATTCTCTTCCTAAATAATGCATATTACGGTCATTTTCCGGATTTTCTTTTATCGCTAGTTCTAATAAGGGTAAATAAGAACTTCTACTTTTCATACTATCAGGATAATGATTAACTATTATTTTTTCAGTATATAAATATTTTTCTTCCCACTTATATTCTAATATTTCATGAACTGGATTAACCCAAGTAAAACCCTTTCTCGCATGAATTTTTTCTCCATAAAAACTTATTATAGGATTATTATTTTTATCTAAAGACCAATTATAAACATATCTAATTCTCGTTAAACCATCCTTCCAAAGGGCTTGTATCACATCATACCAACCACTTACTAAAACTTCATCTAAATCTAGACAAACACAGACATCATAATCATCAGGTATCATCTCTAAAGATTTATTGCGAGCTACATCAAAACGCCATGGTTTTATTATTTCTTGTTTAACCGTAACTCCTAAAGACTTTAATAACTTAACAGAATTATCAGTAGAGCCTGTATCTAAAACATATATTCCATCTGCCATCTTTACCGAATCATACCATCTTTTTATAAACTTTTCTTCATTCTTACAAATAGCATATACACAAATTTTCAAAATTATCACCTATTAATTATATTAATAGCAAGATAAAAAAAGAATTAAATGATATTTAAATAGTTAATTACTATTTACATCATTATAATTCCATATGTTAAGTAAATTTTTTCTTTCTTCTATATCAGATTCATTAAATATAAGTATTGCTAAAAAATCCTTACATTCACTAGATATATCCATTTCTTTAAAATTTTTACTATTTTCAAAGGCAAAATCTTTATTACTTAAAGCTGCTAAATCTTTTAAATTATTTATAAAATCCCGCGGAAGTTTCTTTAAATAATTTTTATCTATATAAGGTAAAAGCATTAAAATTTCTTTTGCTAAATCACAATCTTTTACTGTCATTTTTATTAATTACCCTTTCTTTTAAAGTTACTATCCAATTATATATTTCTTGCATCTTACTTCTAGTTCTTGACGAAGCATTCTCTTTTAAATCTTCTTCTGTAATTTTACTAATTTCTTCTTTTTTTTCTAATCTATTTGCCTTATATTTTTCATACTCCTCAGCATTAAATTGGCAACCCATAAAAAACCGAAAGTATCTAGTATCTATATTTGATAAACCTAATACTTGAATATCCGTATCACTAAATAAAACTTTAACATAATCAACCTTATCTTTTGGAACTAAAACACACTTTATTGTCTCTAATGGTAATTCATCTCGAATTCCAATTTCTGGAAAATCTGAAACGACTGGACAAATTTTAATATTATCTTCTACCATTTTTTCTTCGGAAGTACAAACAATAGCAGAAAAAGATTTATGATCAATTTGCATATATCTCCAAGCAATATCGAGAACATCGGTAACGCTTATAAAACTTCTTTTACCTTTTATCCTACTCCATGCTTCACCAGAACGCACTTTCCTTTTTGACTCGATAATTTTATTAACACTTTGCAAACCATATTTAGCTATACCTGGAAGAGCATTAGCATTAGTACCATGAAAAATATTAATATGATTTTCTTTGAGATATTCATATGTATCTCTATCATTAACTAGTAAATAAGCCATTGAAATTCTTCTTTGGGCTTCAATTATTGGATTATCCATATATAAAAAAAATAAACGTCTAGTGCTTAAACCATTGTTTCCCATTTTGCCTTCTTTTAATATTTTATCAAGTTCAGTCTTCATATTATCATCTTGAGCAAAGTCATAAAAAGAAGTAATAACATCATCATTAAACCATTTTTTTACATATTCATAAGCAAAATCCATTAATCTAATCCCCACTCTCTCTATTTTTAGACTATCTTAAATAATATAAAAAGTCAATAATCTATAAAAACTATGTGATTTAAAAGTTAAAATGTCCGCTTTTTTTATTTGGTTTACAAGTTAAAATGTCCTAAAATACATTCTCGTAGAAAGAAGGTTATTTTGATGCCTAAACTTGTAGAAAAAGATTTGTTTAGTATCGAAATTAAAAAAAACAATTAATAAAGAGATAACTCAGCAAGAAGTTGGACTTAAACTAGGGATTTCTGATAGAAAGGTTCGTAGAATAATTGCAAACTATAAAATTTATGGTGATGAAACATTTGTCCATCAAAGCAGTGGTAACCTAAGTCACAACAAAAAAATTCCATCCGCTCTCTTTACCGAATCATACCATCTTTTTATAAACTTTTCTTCATTCTTAAAAATAGCATATACACAAATTTTCAAAATTATCACCTAATATATGATATTTTAAACTTTTAAAAAAATGAATTGCATTTAAAATACTAGTATGATACTATATAAAGACCTATAAAAGGGGGATTATTATGAATGAGAAAACAGAATTACTTTTAAATTTAATTAAACAAAGAAAAACATGTAATGAAATTTGTGAAACTTTAAATATTTCTAATAAACAATTATATAATTATTTAACTGTCCTTCAAAATAAAGGCATAACCTTTAAAAAAGCTTACTATGAAACAGGGGATATTCTTTATAAGCAAGTTTTTAGTTTAGGAGAAATGAATGAACTTAATACAGAAAAAGACATTGTATTGTTTACTACTCCTGGTTCCTATTCTCTTAAGGTTGTTGCTATTTCTGATATACATTATGGTAATATTGATGAGCATCCTGGACTTTTAGATAAAGTATTTGACTACTGTGCTAAAAATTCTATTCATACTATTTTATGTGGTGGTGATATTATTGATGGTACTTTTTCTAAGGGTGAAAAAACCATTAGTGAGCCCTATGAACAAATTGAATATTTTCTAAAAAATTATCCTTTTGATAAAAGTATAATTACTTATGCTGTTGGTGGTGATCATGATATTTCAGCCTTAAATAATAGAGGTATTGATTTAAGAAATATTCTTGCTAATTACCGTCAAGACATTGTTATGAAAAATTATACTTCACAAACAATCTGTCTTAAAAATGATAGAATTGTCTTACATCATCCAACCCAAACAGGTTGTCTATTAAGTAACAGTGCTAGTATTATCTTAAATGGTCATTATCATAATTATAAAACCACTGTTAACAATGGTATTCTTAGCATTTATATTCCAACTCTTTCTGATATTCTTTGTCCTACACCTTCTGCCTTAGAAATAACCTTTAATTTTAATAAGGGTATAATAACTCATGTTAATATTAAACAATTGCTTCCAAGTTTAAATATGGCAGCCATCAGTGATGTTCATTATGATATCAACAATAATCGTAAAGCAGAAGATACTATCATTAATAACGAAAACACTCCTAGTATTACCCAAAAAGGTATTAAAGAGATGCCTCTTATTCTAAGCCGTACTAAAGACAATTTAAGCCCAATTGATAAGTTTAATGCTAAGTTCAATCGTAAGTAAAAAAGCATCCAAGTGATGCTTTTTTACTATCCCGCAGCCCCTTGTGGTCCGGTTGGTCCGGTTGGACCGGTTGGACCCGTTGGTCCAATTGGTAATACTAAATTTAAAACATAATTTGGTGCGACACCAGTAATAGTTGCTGAGGCACTTTCTCCACTAGATACAGTTCCAATTGATAAAGTTGGAGTTTCGCCTGCGGTACCTTGAGCACCTGCCTCACCTTGAGGCCCCGTTGGACCAGTTGGTCCTTGTATACCTTGAATCCCTTGGGCTCCGGCTTCACCTTGTGGACCTGTTGGACCAGTCGGTCCTTGTAAGCCTTGAATTCCTTGGGCTCCAGCTTCACCTTGTGGACCTGTTGGACCAGTCGGTCCTTGTAAACCTTGAATTCCTTGAGCTCCGGCTTCACCTTGAGGTCCCGTTGGACCAGTTGGTCCTTGTATACCTTGAATTC
Source organism: uncultured Bacilli bacterium (assembly GCA_934102255.1). Lineage (GTDB taxonomy): Bacteria > Bacillota_I > Bacilli_A > RF39 > UBA660 > CAG-605. Next base: position 5,647 of record CAKOSN010000057.1, read on the forward strand.
CTTGGACTCCGGCCTCACCTTGAGGTCCCGTTGGACCTGTCGGTCCTTGTATGCCTTGAATTCCTTGAGCTCCAGCTTCACCTTGAGGTCCCGTTGGGCCTGTTGGGCCAGTCGGTCCGGTCGGTCCCTGAATTCCTTGGGGTCCTTGAGGTCCTATTGGTCCGGTAGGTCCCCCACTAGGACCCGTTGGTCCCGTTGGACCAGTAGTTCTTGCTAAAGCAAGTAATCTATCGACATCTAGACAACAACCACTTACTACTCCCTTATTCATAAA
>CAKOSN010000058.1 GCA_934102255.1 uncultured Bacilli bacterium
GTATATGTAATTTAATGAAGGGGTGTTTTTATGATAGAAGAAAATATTAGAAATAATCCAAAAGATGACTTTGATACCTGGTATAAAATAGCCAAAGACTACTATAATGAACACGGTAATCTTTTAGTACCACATGATTATAAAGATAAAGATGGTAAAGAACTGGGTAGATGGTTATCAAGCATTAGAATTAAGTGCCATTCTAAAACACTTAGGATATCACAACAAAAAGTTGATAAATTAAATCAAATTGGGATGATTTGGAATGTTTTAGATTATAAATGGAATGAAAAGTATGAAGAAGTAAAAAAATTCTATGCAGAATATCATGACTTAAATCTTTTACCCATATATAAAGGCGAAGAAGGACGAAAATTATTATCTTGGGTAAAATCGCAAAGAAGTATTTATTATACTAATAAAGAAGGTCTTAAATACACTGAAAAAATAACTAAATTAGAACAAGTAGGTATCATTTGTAAACATAATGAGGAACTATGGAACGAAATGTATACTTTAGCAGTTAATTATTATAATAAATATCACCATCTTCTAATACCGGTTTATTATGAAACTGAAGATAATAAAAAATTAGGAATTTGGATTAGAAATCAAAGAAAATCTTATGTAAACGGTGATTTATCTTTAGAAAGAATTAACGCCCTAGAGGCTATCGGTATGACCTGGAAAGTAAATGAAACTAAATGGAATCTTATGTATGAAGAATTGAAATGCTATTATGATAAATATCATACCCTTACTATTTCTAAAACTTATCAACCGCTGAATGTAACTAATGAAGAATTAAGAACTTGGCTAGTGGCCCAGGGAAAAAAATATCGCCAAGAAATATCTTTAACCAAGGCTCAACGTCAGAAACTAAAGGCTTTAGGAATAGAGCGAGATAACGCTAAAGAATATTGGATTTCCATGTATAACTTAGCCTTTAATTATTACCAAAAAAATCATCATTTAACAATAACTCATCCAAAAACTGCTGAAGAAAAATCCTTATATAATTGGCTTCGTAATCAACGCTACAGTTATCGCCAAGGTAAATTATCCTTAGAACGAGTTGAACTATTAAATGCCCTTAATCTTATTTGGTCACCAAGACAAAATCTAACCGCAATTTATATTTATATTGCTAAAAATAATCCAGATATTGATAAACAACTTAACCGTGATATTTTAAATAGAATCTCTTTACTAGAATTTAAAGCCAAAATAAATTACTTAATTAATGAAAAACATCTGCCTTTAGTAGATGCCTCAAATCATCTCCATGAAATCTTTACTATGAGTAGTCTAGATATCCAAAACAATCCTAAGTATAATCTAACTTTAGAAGAAATAATAAACTTATATGAAAAAAGGATATCTGAAGAAAACCAAAATCAAAGAGTTTTAAAACCATAATTTAATTAAAAAAAACTAAACCCGACCGAAGTAAGAGAAATTTTTCTAATTTCCCTTGCTTTTTTTTAGTATTTATAAGATAATTAAGAAGTATAGATAGTAAGGAGTCGTAAAAATTATGGAATATGGTATCGATTATATATTAAAATTACCTACTGAAGATATAAAAACTTATTTAGAAAGTGCTAGTATAATAGATATCCTAGCTATCATAGAAAACATTAAAAAACGTACAGAAATGGATTACGTTTCTTTAAAAAAGCTAGAAAAAATAGAAGAACAAATTAAATTAAATAAAGAATCCCTTACTGATATTGAAAAACGTATTAACTTTGCTACCAAGACAAATGCCTCACGTGATGAAATTGATATGCATTGGGAAAATTTCCGTCGTTATGATGCCATTATCGATGATTTAACTAGTAAAAAAGAACAACTTATCCAAGATTTTAATGATAAGAAACAATCAATATTCACTTTAGCTTGGAATATGATCTTAGAAGCCCCCATCTCTAAATTAGAAGACTATCGTAATAGCCTCATTACCTGGTTAAAAAATAGAATAGAGGCTATCGAGACTAATAAAAATAATCGCGAAATAACCACTAACACTCTTTTAGAAGAAAGAAATTTTACTAAAGAAGATGTTACTGTTAAATCTATTGAAGCCGAAATAAAAGCCATGGAAGATCAAGTCTTAAACCATGAACTTATTTTAAATGATGAAGTTATTGGCAAAATTAAGTCCCTAAGAGCCAAAAAAGACTCTCTAGAACATGAAACCTTCACCTTTGTCTGTACCGAAAAGTTAAAAACCACATTAAAATCAATTAGTAATGATATAACTAAACTCCAAATGGAACTAGCAAACATTATTCAAATGAATATAGAGTCCCTAAAAGAAATGATTTTAAGTGATTATGCTCAAGGTAAAGAAGAAATAAAACTAGCTAACTATGTTCGTATTTATCGTTCTTACTTAGAAAATATTAGTAAAGTAAAATTACCATTAAAAGCTGATTATCGTAATATTTGTTCTACTTATGCCAGCCTTTTAAATTCTATTGAAAACCCAAGTTATGAAGGTGAAACTCTAAGTGATTTAGATGCTAAGTTAAAAGAACTACATAATTACATTAAGACTTTAGAACAATATAAAACTAGAAAAGTAGATAAAGAAGTAGAAAGTAAATTCTTATATTCAACCGTAAGACAACAAGGCTTATTTGAATTACCATTCTCTAAAGAAAAATGGCTTTCTTACTTTGGTAAATACTTTGAAACTTTAATTAATGATATAAAAGTTTTAGAAGAAAAGAATAAAGAATATATATCATTATCCCAAGTTACTTTAAAGAGTAAAAAGATTGAAGAAGAATTAGCTGAATATCGTAAAGACTTAAGAAGTATGCTAGATGAACTATATAATAAAGTTTTATCTTTATACTTAAAGAGCAACTTATATATAAATGTTAATATTTATGATTATCGTGATACTGAAACATTTGCTAAGTACTTAGAATATCGTGATATTAGTATTGATAAAGAAATAGCAAGCGTAAATGCTACTATCGAAGAGTTAAATCAAAAGAAATCTAGTATTTTAGAATTTATTAATGATACTTATACTAAGATTGATACCGAGATTAAAGCTAAGTTAAATAGTATTTTTAATGGTACTTATGTTAAAGAAGAAGAAAAAGAAGAAAAACCACATCATTTCTTTAGTAGTCCTGTTACTTTAGAAACAGGTTATGAAGCTGATAATGTTGGTCTTTCATTTACTGATTTAGCTAAAGATACTACTGATAGGGCTCTTAGTTTAGATAGTAATACTACAAGTAATGAGTTTAATCCTTTCTTTAGAGATAGAGATAATGAAACAAGTACTTATGAAATTCCAAGTAGAAATAAAAGAAATACTTACTTTGGTACTAGTAACTTTGAAAATGAATTCTTTAGAAGTAGTGCTGTAAAGGAAGAAAAAACGGATTATGAAGCTGAAGATGAGTCTAAACAAGTATTACCAGTAACCGAAGAAACTGAAGTAGAACCAGTTACAATGGAAAGTGAAGTAACAACCTTTAATCCCGATGATATTTTTGGTAGTAGTGCTTCCAGTGAAGAAAACAAGATAGAAGAAGAAACACATTCAGATAGTAAAATAAGTTCAACACATAGTATCTTTGATAATGATGATACCGTAATTTCTTTTGAAAGTGATAAAGAATTAGATGCAAAAGGTGAAACTAAAGAAAAAGAGAACGAAGCTAGTAAAAGTGATGATATTAACTTTGATGATGATATAACTCCATCAGACCGTAAAGCATTTAAAGAATTACTAGAACCTCAAGAAGTACCTGATTTTAACGCTGTAATTAATGATACAGTAGAAAAAGAAGAATCAAAAGAAGAACAACCAGAGACAAAGAAAGAAACTAAAGCTCAAGCAAAAAAAAGAGGTCTAAAAGTAATTAAACAAGAAGCTGTTGTTTCTAAGAAAACTTCTAAAAAGACAGAAGAAAAGAAAGAAACCAAGAAAGAATCTACCTCAGTAAAAACTGATGCTACTGAAATTAAAGAAAGAATCGAACACAGTCAAACCGATAGACAAAATAAACCAGTACCACCATTATTTAACCCAGCAAGCGCTAGTGATGTAAATGGTGAGTATAATGATACTAATGCTCCAATTGACTTAAATGCTTATTTAAATGGTAACTTAGCGAATAAACAATCTTCTAAAGAAACTACAAATGCTCTATCAAAAGAACCAGAAGAAACAAAAGAAGAACAACCAAAAGATAAAAAATTAACCTTAAGTCCAGATGATAATATTAACTTAATGGATTTCTTAAGTCAAATAGAAAATCATGATTCTAAGGTAGCTTAAATTAAAAATATTATAAATAATAGTATATTTATCCATGTACTATTATTTTTTTATCTAAATTTAAGATTTAAAATCGACAAGCCTACTTCTTTGTGTTAAAATTATTAATAGATAAAGGGTAGTGAGTATATGAAGAAGTTTATAGAAAAATTAAAGAACAACAAAAAATTAGTTATTATTATAGGAATAGTCCTAGTAATCTTAGTTGCACTTATTATAATTATTCCTAAAATATTTCCTAAAAAACATGAAATATCTACAGATAATCCAAGTGTTAGAGAATTTGAAAATTATTTAAAAGATAGTATTAAACCATTTACTGAAGAAACAATAAAAGATTTTATTACTAGTACTGATAATATAGCAACCGTAGGTACTAATTACTGGGGCGTTATGTATACTAGTGATATTCATGATGATATTAAAATATTATATGCTTTAAGTCGTTTATTTTATGATGATTCTGATTTAATTAATTATATGACTAACAAAGGTATGTTTGATAGTGATAGTAAATTAGGTGAAGTTAAATTATCTATAAAATTTATTAATAAAGTATTAAATGCTAAATTTGTTGATACTAAGATTAAAGAAGATACAATTTTAAC
>CAKOSN010000059.1 GCA_934102255.1 uncultured Bacilli bacterium
GCCAATAAACGTACTGCATATAAAAAAGGCAATTTATTACCAAGTCAAGTAGAAATGTTAGAATCTATTGGCATGGTTTGGGATGCCAAGGTTAACAAGAAGGATATTGAAACCTATTTAGAAGAATTAAAAACTAGTGAACCACCAATTTTTATTGATAAAAAACTTAATAAAGAAGTTCTAAGTCATGTATCTTTATTAGAATTACAGAGTAAAATTAAATTCTTAACCATTAATGAAATCTCACCAGTAGATAGTTCAGGTAAATTAATAGACATCTTTAGCATGAATAGTATTGATATCGAAGAAAAATATAGTGTGTCTTTAGAAACTATAATAAATACTTACGGAAAAGGAGTAGCTAGAAAATGATATTTGATAGATACTTAAAATACCTATTTAGATATCTTATATAGTAATTATAATTTAGATTATTTAAGGTCTATGGATGAAAATAACTTTATCGAAATATTAATCGATACTACTATCGATTTAGAAACAAAAGAAACTCATAATTATTAAACTGTTAAAGAAATTTAGCAGTTTTTAGCTTCTATAATCATTGATTTTCACCACTTTTTACTATATAATGATAAAAAGAGGTGAAAATATGCTAAAAACTAATGATATTATAAAAAGTGAATTAAATAATTATTCTAATAAAAACTCTAAATTAGCTAGAGAAGCTAATAAAGGAAATTTAATAAAAATAGTAAATGGTCTTTATGAGACTAATCCTAATACATCAGGTTATTTACTTGCCAGTAGTATTTATGGCCCATCATATGTTTCTTTTGAATATGCCTTATCTTACTATGGATTAATTCCTGAGAGAGTAAATGTTATAACAAGTGCTACTTTAAATAAGAAAAAGAAGAAGAAATATAATACTTTTTTTGGTACATTTACTTATCGTGATGTTCCAAGTCTTGCTTATTCAGAATCCGTAATCTTAAAGAGTGAAGACGGTTATTCTTATCAAATAGCTACTAAAGAAAAAGCTCTGTGTGATAAATTATACACTTTAAAACCACTAAGAAATTATCGCAAATTGGAAATAATGTTATTTAGCGATTTAAGAATAGACAAAGAAGAATTTTTAAAACTTAATGTTGAAACAATCGAAAAATTAAGCAAATTGTATCATTCAACTAACGTTAATTTATTAGCAAGATATATGAAAGGTGGAAGCAATGAATAATATTATTGAACAAATGTTAGAACAATATGAAATAAAAAATCTTAATGATGAGATAAATGCTCTAAAAGAAATAATTCAAGAAATAGTTTTATCAGGCTTATCCCGTGGTGGATTCTTTAATGAAGCAGCTTTTTATGGTGGTACTGCCTTACGTATTTTTTACAAATTAGACCGATTTTCTGAAGACTTAGATTTTACTCTTTTAATACCTAATCTAGGGTTTACTTTAGAAAAATATTTTACTTATATTGAAAATGAACTTCAAGCATATGGTTTGAATTTAGAAGTTAGTTCTAAAACCAAAAATATTACTTCTAATATAACATCAGCTTTTGTAAAGGGTGATACTTTAGAACACATTTTAAAATTCTTTCCAAATGAGAACTTAAATAAGTATAATCAGCTTTTAAAAAACATTAAAATAAAATTTGAAGTAGATATTAATCCTCCTAGTGGCGCGGTGTATGAAAATGTTTACAAATTATTACCGAGTCCTCACGAAATAAAACTGTATTCTAAAGAATCTTTATTTGCTGGTAAAATTCATGCTATTCTTTGTAGAAATTGGCAAACAAGAACTAAAGGCAGAGACTTATATGATTACGTCTTCTTTCTAGCTAATAATGTAAGTGTTAATATAGAACTAGTAAAAAACAAATTAATAGAATCTAACTATATTAAACCTGATATTGATTTTAATATAGATATTTTAAAAGAATTACTAGTAAAAAAGTTTTCAGAAATTGATTATAAAGAAGCCAAAGAAGATGTATTACCTTTTATAAAAGATACTACAAGTCTTAATATTTGGAGTAAAGATTTCTTTATAAGCATTACTAATAACTTAACATAACTATTCAAGGTAAAACTTGATAGTTTTTTTAAGACTTTAAATATGGTATTATTTAATTAAAGATAAATTGAAGGGATAAATATTATGAATGAATTATTTAATATAACAAATTGTTATCAAGATGATAATTATTATTACTTTTTTAGAGCATTAAATAAAAGAGATATGGCTGGTATCAGAGATAAATCTATTTTAGATGATGTTGGACATATAAATAAGATTATCACTGATAGTAAGTTTTATGGTCATACGGATAGATATAATGAGTCTTCAGAATTAACTTTAGAGGAAATGATTAACCATGTTAAAACCCATTATGATAAGGATACTAATTGTATTTCTTTAAGTAGCGATGCAAATGTGTGTTTAACGTATGGTCGTAGTGATTATGAAGATAAGTATATAATTGTAAAAGTACCAAAGAATGAACTTAGTAAAACTACTTTTAATGCTGGTAAATATATTTATGACGAGATATTAAAAAGAGTAAATGCCTATATAGAGGAACATCAGGCTGATTTAACGGATTTGCAAAGGTATTATATTGAGTCTCTAAATAATATTTCTACTAAGGAGCAACTAGAAAATTTAAAGAGAACTTTACCTGAAGAATATATTGATAAGACTAGTGAAGAGTTTCAAAATGGTTTAGAATTTATTAAGAGTAAGCCTTATGAAGGTTATAGTGATGCCGAAAACTTAGCTAAAGACAAGTTAGTAATGCTTTTAGATGTGTTAAACTTTGAAGTAGTAAAAGGTAAAACTAATCGCTTTGTAATTCAAACGATGGGTTCAGCTTTTTCTTCGCGTGAGCTTGAGTATTATAAAGATGTACCACAAGAAAAAATAGTTGAAATGCCAACATCATTAGTGGAAATAATGGCTCTTTTACAACAAGTACCAGAACCAGAAGAAGTTAAAGAAATAAAAAGTTACTTGATTAGTCATTTGGATGAAATAAGACAAAGTACTAAAGAAATTAATTATAATTATTTTAAACCAGAAGATTTAGATTTAAGTTTAGATAATTTATACATTCTAACCGGAGGTAAGATAAGTTATAAAGAAGCCAAAGAGTTATATTTAAATTCTATGTACTTAGTTAAAGCTAAATTAAGAACTTTTAACTCCGTTAGATTGCTTAGCCAGATTTTAGGTAATAATCCAAAATACAATTCTACTTTACAAAGTATTTTGGATAATGCATTGGGTATAGAACCGACTATAATGGCAAGAAGCGGTAATCATGCCATGAAGGTAAGTGATACAGTTGC
>CAKOSN010000060.1 GCA_934102255.1 uncultured Bacilli bacterium
CCAATAAATCCTGTTGCAAGAGAGTATCCAAAAAATTTCATAGAAACTGGAATATCAGCAATAGATGGTCTTATGACTTTAATTAGAGGCCAAAAGTTACCAATTTTTTCTGGAAGTGGTATAAATCATAATAAACTAACAGAAAAAATAATTAGACAAGCTAATATTAAAGATGAAAGTGGTTTTGCAATTGTTTTTGGACTTATTGGCGCAGAATATGAAACAGTAGAATTTTTTAGAAAAAGTTTTGAAGAAAATGGAATTCTAGATAAGGTAGTAACTTTTCAAAATTTATCAAATGATCCTTCTATAGAAAGAATTTTAACCCCTAATGTTGCTTTAACTTGCGCTGAATACTTGGCCTTTGATTTAGATATGCAAGTACTGGTTATATTAACAGATATGACTGCTTATGCAGAAGCTTTAAGAGAAGTTTCAACCTTAAAAGGGGAAATTCCAAGTAGAAAAGGATATCCAGGATATTTATATAGTGATTTTGCAAGCATATATGAAAGAGCTGGAAAAATAAGGGGAAAGAAGGGCTCTATTACACAAATACCAATTTTAACAATGCCAAATGATGATATATCACATCCTATTCCAGATATTACAGGATATATTACAGAAGGACAAATTGTATTATCAAGAGAGCTTTCACAAAAAGGAATTGACCCACCAATCAATATATTAGATTCTTTGTCTAGATTGATGAAAGATGGTATAGGTGAGAAATATACAAGAAAAGATCATAGAGAAATTGCAGACCAATTGTTTACTTCATATTCAAAAGTGCAAGAAGTAAGAGCTTTAGCAAAGGTTTTAGGTGAGGCAGACTTGTCTGAAACTGATAAAAAATATTTAGAATTTGGAAAAGCCTTTGAAGAAAAATGGCTTAATCAAGAAGTTATGGAAAGTAGAACTATTGAGCAAACTTTAGACTTAGCATGGGAAATATTGAAAATTTTACCAGAGAGTGAATGGAGTAAAATTGATACACTTTAAAAATGAAAAAGTTTTTGGGAGGAGCTAAATATGAATTCTTCTACATTACCTACAAAAAATAATTTAATGAGATTAAAAGAAAATTTAAAGCTTTCAATACAGGGAAGAGAACTATTAGAAAAAAAGAAAATAATTTTAAGCATGGAAAAAACTAAATATCAGAAAAAGGCGAAAGAACAATTGGAAAATGTGCAAGCTTTATTAAAAAAAGCCTATACATCATATATTAAAGCAACTATCGATACAGGTGTTGACAATTTGATTGATATTTCAAATGGTATGAATTTTGAAGATATACTAGATATTAAATATAAAACTATCATGGGTGTGGAAATTCCATCTATTGTGTATGAACCAAAACAGGCTAGTATAAATTATAGTTTATATGATACAACTTCAGCCGTAGATAGCACAATTATTGATTTTAATAGTATAAAATCTGAACTTGTAGCTTATGCTGAAACACTTAACACTATTATTAAATTAGAAAAAAATATTGAGAAAGTATCAAAAAGGTCAAATGCCTTAGGTGATATGATTATTCCGCAAACACAAAGTAGTATTAGCGAAATACAAGACATTTTAGAGGAAAGAGAAAGAGAGGAATTTACAAGATTAAAAGTTATAAAGAATAAATTGAATTGACAAATAGTTAAAATTAGTTATAATAAAGATAGTTAAATTATTTTAATAGTGTTAATAGAATTGTTTTAATTATCATGTAGATTTTATTGACTTTATTAACAAGGAGAAGGTTTATGAAAAAAGAAAAAGTAGATCAAAACCCAGAAGATTTTAAGGTAGTAAAACCAGAAAAAGAAAAAAGTAAAATGCCTAAATTTTTTAAAATAATAATAGTGGCTATTGTTATTTTATTAGTTTCTTTTATAAGTTGGGAGTTATATCAAGTTTATAATATGAGTAATGATATAGAAGATTCAAATTATGATAATGATAATGCAAATGATATAGCAGATTTGCTAATGGGAAGTATTGTTATACAAAAAATTGATTTAGGAAATTTTGATACAAGCAAGCTTTCTAATAAAACAGATGATGACTTACAATATACTATATGTAGAAGTAAAAAAGAATATCAAAAAATAATGTCAAATAAACAAGGAATAAAAGAATTTACGGATGAAGATTTTAAGAAATTTTATGTATTAGTAATATATAAAGAAAACATGGATTTAACAATGGATTCTAGACATTCTGGATTTGACTATGATAATATTGTTTTTACAGAAAGTAATGATGTAAATCAATCAGTATTGATTGTTGCATTACCTGATGTTAATCAAAAAAATGTTAATTTGGTAATTAAGAAAACTGATAAAATAATTATTACGTCACCACAAGATGTTACAGAAAAAATAAATAATAGTTGGAGTGTATTAACAGAATATCTTTCAAGAAAGTATTTTAATAATCAGTCTTTAACAAATGCAACAATGTTAATAAAAGATGTAAAATTAGTAAATGAAACACCAAATCAATTCTTTATAACAAAAGGAGATCTTCAAGAGCCAACTGGAGAAGTATCAACATATTGGCAAGCAAATGTATATTTAGAACAAAATAAGAAATATGTATTACATGTTCTTATTGATTGTGAAAGTGGAGAATTAGTTGCTGGATATGATTTGAGTAAATAATAGATGGGGATTATGATTTATAAAATTCAAAATTAAAATAATTTGAATATGATTTAAACAAATAATATAAAGGGGAAAGAGCCGAATCCATAGTGGAAACGGCTCTTTCCTTTGCTTTAAGACAATTTACTTTGGGTATCTACTGCCAGAATTGCTACATGAGCAATCGTAGCAGATAGGTTTGTGGTTTAATAACCGACAGATGCGGCTGCTTTTGCAATACCAACTGCATCACCGATATAGGAAGCAGGGGTGAGATTCAGCAAAATCTGCTGGTCCTCCTCACTCAATACATCAAGAGACTTGATGAAATTCTTGATATCGCTTTCGGTAATTTCCTTGCCACGGGTAAGCTCTTTCAGATGGTCGTAAGCATCAGGAATGCCATACTTGCGAAGCATGGTCTGAATGGGTTCTGCAAGAACAGCCCAGTTCGAATTGAGTTCAGACTCAATTTTCTCCTTGTTAACTTCGACCTTCTTAAGACCGCCGATGGTTTGTCCAATAGCTTGCAGAGAGTAGCCAAAGGCAAGACCAATGTTTCTTTGCAGAGAAGAATCAGAAAGATCTCTCTGCATACGAGAACGAGGAA
>CAKOSN010000061.1 GCA_934102255.1 uncultured Bacilli bacterium
GCAGTTTTATTTATAAATAATAGAGAAACTGAGTATTTTAATTCTTTAGTTAAAACTGATGTTAAAAATTCTTATCATGTTTATAAAGTAAATAAAATAAGTGAAGAAATGTTAGATGGGGCTCCTTTAGAAATAGATATTTATCCTAAGTTAGTAGAATTTTTAGAAGAAGTCTTAAAAGGGGATATCATCTTAGTAGAGCATAATGCTATTTTTGATATGCGTTTTTTAAAGAATACTTTAGAAAGATTGGGTTATATTGGTCATATAAGGTATTTAGATACATTAAAGATATCTTATATGTTTCCTACTATAGATCATCATCAAAGTACTATAGCAGAGTATTTAGAAATTAGAAATGAAAAGGAACATAGAGCATATACTGATGCTTTAGCTTGTGGTAAGATATTAAATAAAGTTTTAGAAATACGAAGTAGTAACATTTAATATTAGAAACAATAATAGTGTCATTTATTATAATTAAATTAATTACTAAGAAAAAAGTAGGAGAAAATTTTAATGAATATTGAAAAAATAATTAGTGAATTATTAAATTCCAATGAATATAAAGAAATAGAATATAAATGTTTAACAATAAGAAAAGATACTTACTTTTACCTATATTATTCTCCTAATCAAAATAAAGAACTTGAGAAATGGATGCAGCCGTTCTTTAAATTGATTTTAGATAAAATAGAACAGGAAAATACTGATTATAATTCGTTAATTTACTATATGTTAGATAGAGACAGAACACAATGTATCACATATTTGATATTTACATTATTAAATAAAAATATGATTATTAATATCCAAAAATTAGCCAATAACATAGCCGCTAGATGTAATTTAGTCGATTTATTGGTTGATGTTGATAAAAATGATATTGCATTTATGTTATTAATTTATGTTCTCGATAACATTTTGTCTGAAAATAAGGATTTTGACTGGATTTTAAAAAATGAAAAGTTTATATATGAGCGAAACTCTTATAACTTAACTAAAATTAATGGTTGTTGTTTTAAAAAGGATGGAGTATTATTTGACGGAAAAGTATATTTATATAATATCTTCTTGGATAAAATATGTATTAATCAATTTGATTCAATGCCTGGATTTGCTAAAATAATTACTGAAGAAGTAAAAAATGGTGATATTTTATATCGTATTGATGAAAATTTGGCAATTCCTGAAGAATACTATCATAACTACACTGGCGTGAAATTTGCTAAATATAGAGGACCAAACTTTGATTTTAAAAAAGAAGGCTTACAAGATTTAAAAACGATAACCGTTCACATTAACGAAGAAACTTTAGATAAATTAATGTTAGTTATTAAGACTGCTTATGACGAAAAAACAAAAGAAGAATTTTGGCACGTTGAAATTGAAACTTTACCATATATTAAAAATAATATCAAATATGTTTATACTGCTTTTCTACACGGTATGTATTTTCCAAAAAAAAATAAATTCACACATATTGATTTAGCAAAAAATCGTTATTCTTATGATATTTACGTAGAAAAATATAACGATGCAAATGGTAATATAAAAATAGATCAATATACAAATCATAAAAATGAACATTATAAGTTGTGGTGTATTGAAAATGGAGAATATTCAATTATGACTTGGAAAAAGCTTATTTTAGCATCTCTTAATGAAGAATATGCAGAACTATTTAGAGAAATAGTTGAGTAAATTTATATTGTTTCAATATAATTTGATTTTAAAATACTTTTAATAGTAATTTTGCTAAAAATAATTGTGAAAATATTAGAACATTTCTTATAGAAACAATTTACTATATGTGGTAATATAGTAATGGTTATAAGAAATGTTTCTTTTTTTAACTAATTATTTATTTTTTTCTTTGACTTTGAATAAATAGTTAGTATAATATTAAAAGATTTATTTATTAAGTTTATTAATTTATATGTTATTATGTTATGCAGTAAAGGAAGTAGATGTAATGGAAACTATAGAAGAACCCATAAGAGTCGCCCAAATAATGGGCAAGTGGTTAGGCGGTGGCGTTGAGGCAGTAGTAATAAATTATTACAGGCATATTGATAGAACTAAAATTCAGTTTGATTTTATATGTGATGAAGATTCTACAAATATTCCGTATGAAGAAATAGAACAGCTTGGTGGTAAAGTAATATTAATACCGCCTTATCAGAGAGCGTTTAAATATCATAAAGAATTAAAAAGAGTATTAAAAGAAGGCAATTATAAAATAATCCATTCTCATATTAGCACGATGTCTGTATTTAGTTTATTTGCTGCTAAATGTGCTGGGGTTCCAGTAAGAATAGCGCATAGTCATAGTACAACTAATAAAAAAGAAAAAAAGAAAAACTTAATGAAACAAGTATTAAGACCTTTTAGTAAAGTATTCGCAACAGATTATATGTGCTGTTCAGAACTTGCGGGAAGATGGTTATTTGGTGATAAGGAATATGATAAAGGTAATGTTTATTTACTAAATAATGCTATTGATTTAGATAAGTTCAAATATAATGAATCTTTAAGAAAAAAGAAAAGAAAAGAACTTGGTATTAAAGATGATACCTTAGTAATCGGACATATTGGGAGATTTGTTGCTCAAAAGAATCATGCTTTTTTAATAGATATATTTAATGAGATTCATAGAAAGAATAATAATTCTATTTTATTACTTGCGGGACAAGGTCCTTTAATGGATGATATTAAAAATAAAGTAAAAGAATTAAACTTAGATGATAGCGTTAAATTCTTAGGGCAAAGAAATGATGCTAATGAATTATATCAAGCCTTTGATGTATTCCTACTTCCATCTTTATATGAAGGGTTACCAGTAGTAGGAGTAGAGGCTCAAGCCGCAGGCTTGTTATGTTATTTATCTGATGATATGACTAAAGAAACTAAAGTATTAGATATAACTAAATTTATGTCATTAAA
>CAKOSN010000062.1 GCA_934102255.1 uncultured Bacilli bacterium
GGGTATAATGATTATAATAGACAATATATAATTGATAATGCTAAGTTACTTAATATTCCTATTGAAATATTTAATACAGATATTTTTGATGTCGTAAGTACAGTTGATAGTAAGAGTCCATGTTATTTATGTGCTAAGATGCGAAGAGGACACCTATATAATAAGGCTAAAGAATTAGGTTGTAATAAAATTGCTCTTGGTCATCATTTTGATGATGTTATTGAAACCACTTTACTTTCAATGTTTTATGGTTCCGAGGTTAAGACTATGCTACCAAAATTACATAGTACTAACTTTGAAGGTTTGGAGTTAATTAGACCTTTATATATGGTAAAAGAGGCTGATATTATTTCATGGCGGGATAGTAATGATTTAGTATTTATAAATTGTGCTTGTCGTTTTACTGAAGGTTGTTCGTTAATAAATGATGGAACCAGTAAGCGAAAAGAAATTAAAGAGTTAATAAAGAATTTAAGAAAAGTAAATAGTGATATTGATAATAGTATTTTTAGAAGTATGAATAATATTAATTTAGATTGTGTTTTAGGAACGAAGAAAAATGGGGAGTATAAGAGTTTCTTAGATGGCTACGAAGATAGTAATGGTACTTGGGAATAAGATTTATGAATGGTAATAATGAAGTAAAGAAATTATTGTTAGTTGTTTTAGTAGATATTGAAATACTTTTTAAGAATGATGTTTATAAGAATTATAGTGATAACTTAAAAAGTATTAAGAAGAATATAGAAAAAATGACTTTTGCTGGTGATAACAGTAAAGAATTATTAGAAGAAGTTAAGCATGATATAGAAATTCTATTGGAAGAGGGGAGAGATGATGTTGTTGATAGCGACTTCGAGGGCTTATATAATGATTTTGAAAAATTATATAAGTTAATATCAAATAACTAGGTAGCGATTGTAGTAAATGCTGTGAATAGTGTAAAAAATTAAAAAATATGAGGAGAAAAATATGGGATATATGGGATATAGGACTTTATCAGGCAGTAGAAAACATCCAGAGATAAATAGCATACCAGATAAAAGAGGGGAAAGAGTTTTTAAACTTTGGCAAAAATGGTTGGAGTATTATTTAGAAAAGAATGCTAGTAGAATTGAGGACTTAATTAACGGCCAAAAAGATTTAATGACTAGTGATTTAGATTCTTTAAAAAAGTTACAAAATATTATTAAAATAGAATGCTTTCTTACAAATTATTTAAATGGTAATGTTAATTATTCTGAAATATCAAGTATTTATGTATTTATTGCTAAGGAAAATATAAGAAATTATATGGTTATAACGGATGATGAATTGTTAGCAGCCCAAGGGGCAGTAGAAAAATATCACGGCTTATCAAGAGCAGAAATTGAAATGGAAATTGCCAAAATGGAATCAAGATTTGATGAATTAACTAAAGGAGAATATTATGTTTTTTATGAGCTTACAATGGGTCCTTTTAGAGGAAGATTAGTAGCAGAAGATTGGAAAGCAATGGCGGATTCTAATAAATCTTATTTAGAAAGAATATCTCAAGAAATGATTTATAGTAGAGAAATTGCTAAAAAAGGAATATGTAAATAAATAGTTTGGGCGAAGATAAATTATGAAAGCGGAAAAACTAAATAAAAATAATATAAAGAAATATATAAGTGATATGGACTTCCCTTATTCTCCTAATATGGAAAAAAATATTGATGAGTCTAATGAGTTTGGAATTAAAAAGGGTGAAAAGTTTGTAAGTGGCTATTACCTTTATGATAATTATCTATATGTTGGCTTTGAAAAAGATGTTGATGAGGCATTAATTAAGGAAGTAATTGATTTTTTAAAGGCAAATTTATCTTTAAAGCCCTTAGTTGTCCAAGTTACTAAGGCTAAAAACATGGAAATAATGGGTAGATTATATAAAACTAAGGAAGCTATCGTTAGTAAAATTTTTAAGGAAGCTTTAGGCGCTACTGGTCCGATAGAAAAGAATGTTAAGTTTAAAAATTTAAATATTAAATATAATGATTTTGGAACAGATATCTTTTGTGATTTAGCGATTCAAGGTATAAAAGATGAAGAGGTTATTAAGTATTTAGATGATTATTTTGTTTCTTTAGGACTTAATGCTATAAATCTTAATGTGTCTGGAGATTGTTTAGAGTTTGTTAAAACTAGAGGATATATTAGTGATATAGCAAAATATATTATTGATTAGTTTTTATAAATATTTCTAAGTATGTACTTTTAAATTTAATAAGGAAGATTTACAAGACATCAAGTTTGGTTAGGCTAAACTTGATGTTTTGCTATAAGAAATTAACCATTTATTAAGTTTAGGCTAAGTACTGTCAATAACTTTTGAAAATGTCCTAAATAAAATTATTTATTTGCGTTTAAGCATATACGTGAGCTGTATGTGCTT
>CAKOSN010000063.1 GCA_934102255.1 uncultured Bacilli bacterium
CTAATACTTCGCAGATACTTACGCATATAGTGGACTTTCACCACCTAGTTATATGCCATGCACGGCACACAAAAAATAGCCAAACTTTTATAATCTTAAGTTTGACTATTATTAATAAATTAGATTTATTTTAATAATTTATGTTCTAGTAAGATACTACTAATAACATTTTAAAGTTTTCTTCACCATAAACGGCATGAGGAATATCTTTGGGCATAACAATACTTTCGCCTTCAGAGATTATATACTCATAACCATCAATCGTAAATTTTCCCTTGCCTTCTAAAACAGTTACTAAAGCATCGCCAGCAGCAGCATGACTAGAAATTTCTTCGCCCTTACAAAAAGAGAAAACAGTAATACTAACTTTATCATTTTGTACTAGAGTCTTACTTACTACTTGTCCTTCTTGATAAGAAACTAAGTCTTTCATTTTTAAAACTTCTTTTTTAGCTATATTTTTATACGTAATTTAACCTCCATTAATATTTAAACATAAATTTACATGTTTATCTATATTCATATTTCACTTATTAGTTATTTAAGTTCTACGTCATCAAATTTAATCAAATCACTTTTTATATTTTCATTGCTTATTTTTGTCTGTTTACCTTTATAAATAACTAGTTTATTATCTTCTATTTCACAATCTAATACTAAATAATAATCATTTGTAGAGTAAACAATGGCCTTATTGTCATTTATTATTCGATATGACTTGTTATTTTCAATTTTTGAATTGTAATTTAGCAAAAAAACAACTATTAATATAAACAAATAAAATGGCAATATTTTGAAATTATTTAATAAATCATTTATATTCGTTTCCTGGTCTTCTTCTTTCTTATACATTTTCCAAAAAACATTTATAATAAGACCTTCAAGCAAAATTAAAACTACAATATTTACTATTAATCCAATCGCTGAAAATTTAGAATTAATAGAATACACAATGAATATATTTGAAATCAAAATTAAAATCATGCTAAAAATAGTAGTTTTTCGTTCAATTTTTTTAAAATTGAATATTTGTATATAGCAATACATTAACGAGGCAAAGCACAACAACGCTAGAATAGAAAATCCAAAATTATATAAAAAATTTAAATCATTATTATTAAATAATTCATAAGAAAGTCCATAATAATAAAAATAATAATTTGAATATATGTATTTTATAAACTTTAATATAAATGATACTATGACAGTTAATCCAGTAAATCCTGCTGTAATCCATACATAATTATCTTGTAAAAACTTTAATCTTTTTTCTTTATCTTCCATAAAATCCCCCATAATTTTTTTGCAATAATAAATAACAATATTTTAAAAAACTAAAATTACAAATTTCCTGTTTTTTTCTTTAAATACTCTTGCAAATTTTTATCGACACAATAAACATAGCAACCTTTCATTCCCCTAGTCATTAGAGTTCTATAAGTATTTTTTATAATAGAACCAGCTATTTTATTTGCTTTTTCTATTCCTTCCTCTTTTATAATTTTATTAAGTCCCCTTAATGATTGATCGGTCTTTGCTCTTTTTGTATAATCTGTAACAATATGGTCATCTTCATATCTTAAATCATCACCGATAATCACCCCAACGTAATCAAACTCTAATCCTTGACATGTATGAATACAACCAGCCTCATTTATTGATTCAGGATCAATAGCCCAAGTACTTGAATTGCCTAAATTCCAACTCATTTCAAAGTTATACTCAGGAATTACTATATCATGAATATTAGTATTATTTTTGCCAACACTAAGCCAATTCCAACAGTAACCAGCAACTATTCTCGATTTATTATTCACTTTAGTTTTTTCTTCAATTGCCTTTCTCATTTCATTGGGATTATCAAATACCTTAAAGTCATAATCAAATCCATCTATATCAAAATTAGCTGTTTCTTTTATCTCTAATAAATTGTTTAACCATGCTAAATATCCATCAGAACCATTGCATCTAAATTGACTATCTAATTCATATGTATAAATACCAGCACCTAATTTATTAGCATATTTCTTAATCATATCTTCGCTACCAATATCTTTAAGAGTTACTTTTTGATTTTCATCTATAAAGAATATTGAAAATTTAGAAGCATTAATTATTTCTTTTATTTGGTTTTCACCTTTATTTTGAAACAT
>CAKOSN010000064.1 GCA_934102255.1 uncultured Bacilli bacterium
CGCTATGCGAGGCGTGAGCCTTCTTATAGCTTTCTGTTATCATTTTTATTTCTTCCTCTTGTTTCAAATTTCTCGTCTCTAGCATTCAGCTTTTCCTAGAAAAGTGAAACACGGAAACCGATGCAGCTGTCGCTGTAGGCAGTGCTATTGTTGCTACGGTAAGCAGCAGGAAAGCTTGAGCCTGTATTGAAGTAAATGCCTCCCCTACGAGCACACGGAGAATAGTTGCTGGGAGCTTTTTCCAAAGTCAATTCCCATACATTTCCAGCCACATCATATATATTCATTACTTTATTTTTCTCTGATGTTCCTGTTGTTACTAATATTCCGTTTCCATCTGAAGATTGGACTATTTTATTTCTACTTGAATCTACAAAATTTGTAGTTGATGTTGTTGATGGATTCCATGTTGAACTTAATGAATAATTTGAATATACTGCATATTGTCCTGTTTGACTTAATTGAAATGTTGAATCTTTATAATTTCCTATTGTTGTACTATTTGATGTTAATGTACTATCCGCTATATTTCCTTTATTGTGCATAAATGCTAGCACTAAATCCCATTGTACTCCAAACATTAAACTACTTGTTTTTGTTCCTGAATTTACATTACTTGCTAAATTTTGTGCTTGTGTTCTTGTTACATATGTGTATGGGTATGCATCTGCTTTTGATACTGGTGTTGGCATTCCTTCTATTGTATATTTTCCGTCTGAATTTGTCGCTGATTTACTTGTTCTATTAGTTCCAATTCCAGCTTCGTATCTTCCTACATAAAATCCTCCATTTTCATATACACTTTTTAACATACTGTTTTTTAATGTTTTATACTCTGTTTCACTTAACCAGCCTTCATTTTTATCATCTGCATACCATGTGTCTGTAAAACCAGATAGTATTACATAGGGTATTATAGTATAATTTCTTAAATCTGTTTCTATACTTGTATAATCTGCATCTGTAAATGTTGTTTTTCCAAGTCCTGTTGTTTTATAAACTGCTGTTGTTCTTGGTACTACTACCCACACATATTCATTTCCACTGCTATCTTTTATTACTAATCCTGTATCTACACTTGTACTTGTATCATAATGAAAATCATCACTTGGTAAATATGGAATTGTCTCTGGTTCTGTCTTTCCTCCATTTCCAGTACTTCCATTTATTTGTTCTTCTAACTGCTGTGCTAGTTCGTTCATACCAATTAAATCATTTTGGCTGGCTTCTGCAGATTTTCTTTGGGCTTCTTTTGCTTTTGCTATTATTCCATTATCGCCTAAAACTAAGTTAATACTTACTCCTGCAAGAATTAACAAAACTACTATTGTAACGACTAACGCAACTAGGGTTATACCCTTATTCTTTTTCATATTGTTCTCCTCCTCGTATAATAGTTTTATAAAATTTATTTTCATAAATTATAAACATATTATTTTTTATTACTTATGTACTTTTTATTATTTTCAACTATTTCTTATGTTTTTATTCATATACTTCATATTTTTGTTTATTTCTCTTTTTAAATTTCTTGTTTTTAAAATTTTGTTTTTAGTTGAATTTAATTTTTAATTTTTTTCTTAATTGCTTTTCTATTAATTCAATTAAGTACTTTTTACTATAAAATTTACTTTTCGTACATACATCTACCACGTATATATTTGTTGCATTAATCGTATTTATTTCTATATACGTTATAGATATAAATAC
>CAKOSN010000065.1 GCA_934102255.1 uncultured Bacilli bacterium
CACTCTCCATATCATACTAAAAATTATAACACAAAAAGTTTACAAGCAAAATAAAAAAGTACCAATAAATGATACTTTTTAAAATTAAGCTTCTTTCTTAGTTGTTTTTTTAGCAGTAGTAGTTTTCTTAGCAGCAGTTTTTTTAGCTGGTTTTTCTTCTACTTCTTTAGCCTCAGTTGCTTTTTTAGTAGTTGTTTTCTTTGTAGCAGCTTTTTTAGGAGCTTCTTCAGTCTTAACTTCTACTTTTTTTTCTGCTTTAACAGCAGCTGGTTTATATTCTTTACCTGCTAGTGCTTCTTTAGCAATATTTACTAAGTTAGTAAATGCAGCTTCGTCACTAATAGCAAGTTCAGAAAGCATCTTACGGTTTACTTCGATATTTGCTTTAGCAAGACCACTAATGAATTTTGAGTAAGAAATATCATTCATACGGCAAGCGGCATTAATTCTTGTAATCCATAATTTTCTAAAGTTTCTCTTATTTTGTTTTCTATCACGGAAAGCATAATTACCACTGTGGAATACTTGTTCTTGAGCAGTTTTATATAATCTGTGTTTTGAACCAAAGTAACCCTTAGCTTCTTTTAATACTTTTCTTCTTCTTGTTTTGGAAACGCTTCCACCTTTAACTCTTGTCATCTTCTACACCACCTTACTAGATTCTATCCTTTAATTTCTTAGCGAAAGTATCATTTAATACTCCCTTATTTCTTCTTTGTCTAACCATTTTTGCTGAATCTTTTGCTGTTTTATGGTTACCATTACTCTTCTTATATGTAACAGTACCGTTTTTCTTAGCATTTAAAACTTTGCTACTTGCTTTATGAGTTTTTTGTTTGCATTTTGCCATAATAACATTTCCTTCCTTACTTACTTATTTACTTTTGGTGCCAATAGCATAAACATGTTTCTGCCTTCTAATTTTGGCTTTTCTTCAATAACGGCTACATCTTCAAGTTCTTTTGCGAACCTTTCAAGTACCTCGGCTCCTAACTCAGTATGAGCCATTTGACGTCCCTTAAATCTAATTGACGCCTTAATTTTATGACCTTTAACTAGATAATCATAAGCATTTTTCTTACGAGTATTAAAGTCACCAATATCAATAGTAACTGATAATTGATACTCCTTTAATTCTTTATTGTTCTCTCTTTGTCTTTTTTGTTGTTCTTTTAACTTCTTTTGTTTTTCATAACGATACTTGTTGTAGTCCATTATTTTAGCTACAGCTGGATTACCATTTGCATTTAACAAGACTAAATCTAATCCTGCATAAGATGCAAGTGTTAACGCATCTCCACGTTTTTTAACTCCCATTTGTTCACCATTTGGACCAATAACCATCATTTCCGAAACCCTAATCTTATCATTAATAGGCATTTCATTCTTATCTTTTGCTATATAAACACACCTCCACTATTATTATATTTAAAAAGGCAGATACCTAGTATCCACCTATATTACCTAAAAGTTCTTTTCTTTCTTGGCATTAAACCCACTTTACTAATTTAAAGTCAGGTGAATTTGTGGATACAAATTGCTTTCCTTTTTAATAACAATTAAGATTATAACACATTTTATTACGAATGCAAGTAAAATATGCTTATCTTACCAGATATTATGTTTAACTTATGATAATGTCTTAATGGTTATCTTTTGAAAATGTCTCATTTTCATTTATAATATGTCACCGAGG
>CAKOSN010000066.1 GCA_934102255.1 uncultured Bacilli bacterium
CCATGAATAATACTAGTACTTGGCATTGCAAGATCAAGAGGCATCGCATCAATTAAAACATGTTCAGGTTTTATTTTTAAGGAATTGATTGCCTCATACATAGCCAGTTTGGTAGCCTCATAGATATTTACTTCATCAATCGTTGCGGCATCAATCATCCCAACGCCATAACAAATAGCATCTTTAATTATTTTAGGATATAACTCTTCTCTTTTTTTCTCACTTAATTTTTTGGAATCGTTTAAACCATCTAAATGGTAATTAATCGGTAATATAACTGCCGCTGCAACAACGGGACCAACTAAAGGACCACGACCTACTTCATCAACACCACAAATAAATTTTATTCCTTGTTTATATAGTTCTTTTTCATATTTTAAAAGGTCTACTTCTTTTTTCTTAAGTGTTTTTGTCTTCTTATTTGTATCTTTAGCTTTTTTAGTTAAAGTTTTCTTCGACTTAGCTGTATCTATATCACTTTCTTCAATTTTTTCTTGTTCTTTAGTTAACTCTTCTGTTTTTCTACTACTTTGTTTTTTCATAAATCTTCAACCTTATCAAATGTAATATTTTTAATTTTCTCTAACTTTATTTCATTAATTATATAGGTACTTACTCTCCTATAGTCAGCCTCGCCACCCTTATTTAAAGCTCCAATTTTCTTAGCAATAACATTATAAGCTTCTTCAAAGTCATCTAAATTTTCTAAGTTATAGCGGCTACTTAGTATCTCTGAATAAAATTTTTCTAACTTTAAAAGAATATGGCAGGCTACTTTATCAAGAGGTAATATATCTTCTTTAATCGCACTCATACAAGCTAAATTTAAAGCCACCGTTTCTTGTTCTAACTTTGGCCATAATATACCTGGAGTATCTAAAATAACAATGTTACTATTAGTTTTTAACCATGTAAGACTTCTAGTAATACCCGGATTATTCCCAACTTTACTAACCTTTCTACCAGCAAGACGATTTATTAAGGTAGATTTACCAACATTAGGTATACCAAGAACACAGGCATGAATTAAGTTACTATTGTTACCCTTGGTCTTCTTTTTATCTAATTTTTCTTGCATAACCATATTTATTGTATTAACTAATTTTTTTAAATCATCTTTATTATCAGCATTAATAGCTACTACACTATATCCTTTATCAGTATAATACTTGCTCCATTTTTTCGTATCAATGCTATCCGCTAAATCCGACTTTGTCATTACTAAAATATGTGGTTTAGTTTTTAAAATATCCTCGCTTCCACTTATCTTTGATGAATAAGGAATTCTTGCATCAACAAGTTCTAAAACTACATCGATTAAGTCCTTCTTTTCTTCTAACATTTTCTTGGTCTTAGCCATATGGCCTGGATACCAGTTAATTCCGACTTTAGTTAACTTTTCTTCTTGATTGTTATTTTTCATTTCAACTCTGATTTTTCTTTTTTGATACATATCCATTTTTTTCACTTCTTTCTCTTTATTTTAAAAAAATACTTAAAAAAGTATTTTCTGACTTCGTCCTTTAACTAGATAATATTATATCATAGTTTTGTCTTTTTATAAAGTCTAGTGCCTCAAAATATTTATCTTCGCATTTAAAAATTAT
>CAKOSN010000067.1 GCA_934102255.1 uncultured Bacilli bacterium
GTATTAAATATTTCAATAGGAATATTAAGTAACTTAGCATTATCAATTATATATTGTCTATTATAATCATTATACCCTGGATCCATCACCACATAATGAGCCTCAAACTTAACCTTCCCATGTCTTTCTAATTCTTGAATACACTTAGCCAGTAAAAATGAATCCTTACCGCCACTAATACAAACCATAATTTTATCATTTTCATTTATTAGTTCATAATCTTTAACAGCCTTTGTAAATCTACTCCATATTTCTTTACGATATTTCTTAATAATACTACGCTCTATCTCTTGATACTTCTCCATATCTTCTAACATTCCTTTCTAATATTTTATACTTCCGTTCTTAATCTTTATAATAACTTTTATATATACTATCAAATTCCTGTAAAAATACTTCTACTTCTTCTAGTTTTGTTAAATGCGACAAACTAACTCTGATAGCCGTACTAGCAATTTGCTTATCTTTAGTTAGAGCATATACTAACTTCGAAGGACTTTCAATTGGACAACAACTAGTCTTAGCCGATACATATATCTCTTTATCTTCTAAACTTTCTACTACTTTTAAAGACTTAACATTTTTAATACTAAAATTAATTGTAAATGGCAAACTATTATCCCGATTATTAATAATTACATTCTTATACTGCCTCAACTTATCTTTAATTATTACATTTAATTTTTCTACATAATTATAATTACTATCTATATTTTTTAAGGCTATTTCTATTGCTTTATCTAAAGCGCCAATACTAGGTAATTCTGGTGTTCCAGCACGATAAATAGTCGTTGACTTTCCGCCATCTATTTGGGGTACTAAACCTATTTCTTTTCTCTTAATAAGTAACCCCATTCCCGTTAAGCCATAAAACTTATGGGGCGCTAAAGTAACTAAATCTGGAATAGTTAAATCTAAATTAATTTTACCAAAACCTTGGGTGGCATCAGTATGTAATAAACAATGAGGATAATCTTTTAAAACTTCTTTTATCTTACTTATAGGTTGTACCAACCCAATCTCACTATCGACACTGCAAACACTTACTAAAATAGTATCTTTTCTTATCATCTTTTTTAAGGATTCAATGTCTATTAAACCATCATTTCGCACGGGAATAACTTCTACTTCAAAGCCCAGACTCTGCATTTTAACCGCACTGGCTACAATCGAGTTATGTTCTAAAGCACTAATTAATATATGTTTACCAAAACTTTTATATCTTTCACCTACTCCTTTAATAGCCAAATTATTAGATTCAGTCGCCCCGCTAGTATAAATTAATTCTTCGGGTAAAACTCCTAACTTTAAAGCAATATCTTCGGTATATTTATCTATTAACTCTTTAGATTTTTTTCCTAACTTATGATTACTATTAGGATTTGCATAATATTCTTTTGTTAACTTATTATAAGTACTTAATACTTCTTCATTTACTGGTGTTGAAGCCGCATAATCAAGATATATCATTTAATCATCCCCTTAAAATTTAATAAAACTATTTTATCATAATTATTCTTAAATAAATATTATTTTTATTAATATTAGTATA